>JAITHY010000182.1 GCA_031279715.1 Verrucomicrobiales bacterium
TAAGCTCCATCGGCGCTATTTTCCATACCTCCGCCATTTTTTCTGTCGGCAGATAAATTCGACCTTCCTCCGACACTTACGCAGGAACTCCACAGCTTATCGCCGCGCTTCCAAGCGGAAAATTCCCCCTTCACCATCAGCGCGTACTCGAAAAAACCATTCCACAATATCTCAATGTCAGCGCGGGTCTCATGTCACAAATCCTGCCCGGCCTTGAACAACACCGGATAATCCATCGCCACACATTGTTTGTAAAACTCACATAGCCGACATCCATGTCCCCGCCCGTCACCGGCCAGAGACAGCCCCGCGCCTCCTCGGTTAGCAATCACTGTTATCAACAACCCACTGATTCGCGCCTTACGCACAACCTCCAAAACACTTGGTGTCTTCATGTGAATAGTAAAAACACTATGGCAACAAACTCGCAATCAACACCACCGCCTTGTTCCGGTTTTCAAATCCGTAGTGCCAATACAAAGATTCTTGGCAGTAGAAATCAATTCTAATAAGTTATCTTTTCTTTTTGGAATATGTTGCAATATCATTTGTCCTATACTCGAACACTCCATGGGAGTTTTCGCAATGCAACATGATTGCATTATCCACCTCCTGTTTTGGCATTACATAAATAATATCCCTGGAAATGGAATAGTCTTGTTTTACCAAACCCTCTGTTTTCGCATATTTTTCCACCTCAGGAAAATCCAGTGGATAACGGCCATATTGTGATTTAAACTCTTGAATCAACTGTGCAACTGCTCGCATCTCGGGTATTTTGTCGCCATGTTTTCTAAAATTACTTACTCTTGCAACGGATAAACAAACCGTCACAATACCAATAAAAAAACACGCCGATTATTTCCACAAGAATTTTTTTTATTTTCATGAGATTACTCCCAAATTGTTTTTATGGTATATGACAAAAAAACATCAAACTCCCCAATCAAAGGATTGTTATTTGATATTTCATCAAACTGCAAATCGCTCGATTCCAACTCCATTCGCATCAAAGTTTTATCATTTGGTACCGGGGATTCATATAATTCAATCCGATTGCCATACTGTATAAAAATATCCGCGTTCTCAAAAATATGAGGATGAACAACAAGATTCAAGCTTTGCGCGGTTACAATAAAATCTGGTCGCCCATTACTTTTAAATACATCGCAATCGGCAGTCTGAAACCATGTGGTTGAATAGGTTATCTTGCTATACCCGTCTAAAAAAACAAGTAATAGTATGGTTACTTCTTCCAATCCTAAAGGATCCAAACCACTGATTGGAACAACCAAGTAACAATAATTATTCGCCCCGTCAGGAAACCCGCTTGGGTCGGCAGTCGTCCACCGTTGCATCGTCGGCGAATAATTCCGGTATTTGAAAACATACCCGCCAAGGTCAGCGTCGTAGGGCTTGCCTGTGTAAAAGTTACTCTCACCATTAGCGGCTTTAGTTTGTTCGTCCAGTGCTTTTTGCTCGGCTTGCGCTTTGCGATATTCCGTCCACCATTCGACCGTTTGGTCCGGCAAGCCGGGCAGATTGTCCGTCACGGGCTTGGGCATCCGCGTTTGGGCTTGTGCGCTGACTGTCAGCGCGATTCCAATTAACAGCGCCATTTGTTTGATTCGATTTTTCATCAATTCAAATTATTCCATTTGCAGATTAGTTTATTGCCGGCAACCTGTCACAAACAATTTTAATAAAAAAATCCAAGAAAAATTAGAGTCTATGATATTTTATCTCAACATCGCCACGCTGTTCGTCACACCCCGCCCTGCGGGCATCCCTTTACGAGCGGGGAATTGCTCTCGCCGGAGTAATTATCAACTACTCTGGTTTGGCGTCGGCGAGTATTTAATTCCCCTCTCGTAGCGTGCGGCGATTTTGGTCGGTTTGCCGTCCGACGTTTTTTTGAAATCAAACATTCGCCCCACCAGCGCCTCCGTCACATAACACCACTCGCCAAACGGATTGCCCGCCTTCGCCAACCCCTTCGCCCACACCGTCAGTTGTTCCGCCGCCGCGCCGCTTTCCGCGCTTTGTCCCGCGCCGGGCATCCCCACGTCAAACTCACCGCCGGACCCGCCGCAATTCCCGTCATCATCAGCGGCGCGGGACTGGTGATGGACTCAAACGCCGCTAACGGTGACGACAGCGGTGCCGGCGCCGCCGTTCCAAAACGTGCTCAACAATACCAGCCCCGTGTTGCCGCCGACAGTCAGCGCGCCACCGCTGACGTTCAGCAACGCGACCGTGCCGCTGACATCGTTGCGGTCGGCATTGAGAACGGAGAGACCGCCGCTGAAGTTCATGGCGCCGGAAACGAGATTGATTGAGCCGCCATGCTCCGAGCTGCCCGCCGAGTTGTTCCACGCGTCGCCGGCGAAACTCACCGCCGCGTCCGCGCCACTCACCACCATATTCCCGCGCAAGGCGACGTGCCCGCCGCCGGATGTCACCTTGCTCGCGCCGGTGATGACCCAATTCTGTGTCTGCAAGACCGACTCGGCAATGTCGAATGTCCCGCCACTGAAATGCACCACGCCCTCGTTGAACCAGTCGACGAGCATTTCACCCGCCACGGTCAGCCCGCCGTTGAACGTCAGCGTCGAGCCTGCCAGCGGCAACATATTCAGCCTGATTTGGGAAATCACGCGATTGTTAAACATCGCGCTGCCGCCGCCCGCCAGCATAATATAATGCTCGCCGCTGACGCCGAGCAGCGTCAAGTCCGCGCCTTGGAACACGAAACTGCCGGTGCCGTTGGCGAATTGTATCGCGACATTGCCGCTATCCCGCGTCACGCCAACCCCCTCGCTGACCGTCAGCGTTTGCATCTGGGAGTCAAAGGTGTTGAACCAGGCGGCATAATTATTATCCCACGCCGCGCCGTTCCACACCAAAAATCCGCCCGCGCCGTCGTGCCAAATGCTGCCATGTCACTGACCGTCAGCAGCAACACAGCCCGTTTGATTATCGTTATTATTTTCATGGTTTGTTTTTCGTTGGTTGAAAAATAGTCCTGGCAGATTGCTTTGCCAGTCGCGAAGCGCTTTGGAAAGCCTTATTTTATGGTGGGGGAAAACAAGAACAGAACTGTCCTCATTGCCGATTGTAACACATCAATACATCCAAACGCGGCAGCCAAGGAATCGAGACTAAAAAACTTCGTCGGCATGGGAACGAAATTCGCCCGCCGGTACCAACAAGAAAAATCGCATATCCATTTCCACTGCCAATGTCCAAAACTACTTTCAGTCGCGCGGCTCGCGCACGCACAGGCCGGCGTCAATGTGCTGCCCGCCTCCTTTGTTCCAGCAGCGGATGGCGATGATGTTCTCACCGTCAGCGACCGCCGCGCGCGCGGACGCCTTCAGCCCGCGGTATTCGTAAGCGTTTTGCACGCCGCCGTTGCCGTAGGCGTGGACGCCGTTGATGAACACGTCCGCGCCGTCGTCGTGGTAAATCTTCAGCACCAAATTCGCACGCCGCTCCGGCGTCAGCCCGCTGACGGTGAACTTGCGCCGCAGCCAGATTTCGCCCGCGCCCTGCCACGGCGTGTTGGTCACCGTTTGGTGCGCCCGCCCGAAACCGCCCCTGCCCTCGCTCCACGCCGCGTCGTTGTAATCCAGCTTGCGCCAGTCGCCGCCCTCCGGCTTCACCATCGTGTGTTTCCACAACTGCGGCTCATCGTCAGCGGCGGGCATGACAGCCTTGTACGCCGGCGGGGCGAACTTGAACTTGTTGACTTTCTTAATCCGCGCGAAATCGCACTTCGGCACGCGGTCATAGGTCAGCAGCCCGTTCACCTCCGTCATCACGTCCGTCAACTGCGTGTACACCGACGCGCTCATGCCGCGCTCGTCGCGGAACTTTTGCACCCGCGCGAAAAAGTCCGCGTACAAGAACACCAGGTCATCGCCGCTCTCCACGTTCGAGTAACCGCCGCCGCGCTGTTCCCACATATGGCCCTCGACGCGGTAGCCGATGCCGCCGTACTCGCCGCACGCAATCGCCTGGTTGGGAAATGTATTCTCGGGGCAGGTCGGCGGCGGGTAGGCGTGGCGGTCGTTGAAGTCCGCCAGCCCGAAGTTCTCGTCCCCGCTCGCCTCGTTGATGAGCCGCGTCGGGTCGAGGCTCCGCACCGCGTTGACCATCCGCGCCGTGTACGCCCGCCCCTGCTCAGTGTCAGCGTCCGAGCGGCTCTTGCGCTCGTGCGCGTCGAACTGTCCCTGGCTCTCGTTGAACGTCACCCACGCGATGATGCTCGGATGGTTGAACAAACCGCCGACCATGCGCCGCAGCTCCAGCTCGTACTGGTCCTTCTCCAGCGCGGGGCGCGGGCCGTCGCCGAAGTAGGAGTTCTCCGACGGCATGTCCTGCCACACCAGCAGCCCGAGTTTGTCCGCCCAATAGTACCACCGCTGCGGCTCGACCTTGATGTGCTTGCGCGACATGTTGAACCCCAGCGCCTTGGTCTGCTCAATGTCGAACTTCAGCGCCTCCTCGGTCGGCGACGTGTAAATGCCATCGGGCCAGAAACCCTGGTCGAGCACGCCCGCTTGAAACACGAACTCGTTGTTGAGAAAAACTTTCCTCACCCCGCCCACGTCGCGCAACTCGATTTTTCTCATGCCGAAATAACTCGTCACGCTGTCGGTCACCTTGCCGTCCTTGGTGAGCGTCAGCGCGAGGTCGTACAAGAACGGTTGCTCCGGCGACCACAACTTCGCGTTCGGCAACGGCACCACCAACTCCGTGTCCGCCGCGCCGGAAAACTCCTTCACCACCGCCGCGCCCTCCAGCACCCTGCCGCTGACCGTCACCCCCTGCGGCGCGGACACGCTGACGGTGAGCCTCAAGGCCCCGCCGTCCACGTCCGGCGTCATCCGCAGCGACCGCACGCTGACGCGGTCCGCCGGCTCCAGCCACACCGTCTGCCAAATGCCCGTCGTCGGCGTGTACATAATGCCGTTCGGCTTCGTCGTCTGCTTGCCGCGCGGCTGGCCGCCGGCCTCCGTCGGGTCGAACACGCGCACAATAAGCTCCTGCTGACCGTCAGCGCGCAACGCCTCCGTGATGTCCAGCGCGAACGGGTCATACCCGCCCTTGTGCGTGCCGAGGCTCCTGCCGTTGACAAAAACTTCCGCCTCATAATCCACCGCGCCGAAATGCAGCCACACACGCTTGCCCGCCCACGCCGCCGGCACGCTGAAGGTGCGCCGGTACCACAGCCGGTCATGATGCTCCATCACGCCGGACAACGCCGACTCCACCGCGAACGGCACCAAAATTTTCCCCGGCAAATTCCTCCCCACCGGCGCCGCGTCCGCGCCCGGCTGGACCTGCCAGATGCCGTTCAAATTCAGCCACTCCCCGCGCACTAACTGCGGGCGCGGATACTCCGGCAGCGGCAATTTGGGGTCAATATCAGCGGCGAAACGCGTCATGATGGGCGCCTGTTTGGGTTGCCAGCCGTCAATATCAGCGGCGCTGACGGTCAGCGCCGCCGCGAACAAGAGCGGGAATATGTTTTTCATCACCCGTGAAAAATATCCCCCGCCGCCGCGCGCGGCAATAAAAACATGATGTCCAGAACCACTCCCCATGTCCAAACCTACTGCCGTTTTTTTCAGCGGCGCAGCATTGCCCGCCGCGCTGGTTGTCCCGCGGAGTATGGAACGCGGACATCCTGTCCGCCAGCGGACGGGACGTCCGCGCTCCATAATCACAAACAAAACCCTTGCGCGGCTCCTTGCGCGCATCTTTTTGCAAATCCGCTCCAGCGGTTATTCTTCCAGCCGGTACAGGGCGCAGGCGTGGGGCGCGAGGGGGCTGGTGATTTCGCCGTTTAACGCGCCGAGTTGTTCCCCGGTCCACAGGTTGGCGGCGCGGGCGCCGCGGGTGAACCCGATGTCGGAGAGTTTCACCGTCAGCGTTTGCGGGGCGTGATCTTGCAGGTTGAACAGCGCCAGGTAAACCGCGCCGCCGGGGTGGCGGGCGGTGAGGGCGATTTTGCCGGGGTCTTGGAACAGCACTTTGGCGCCGGCGCTTTCGCGGTGCATCGCCAGCACGGCGCGGTTGGTGAGGAGGGACAGGGTGAAGGCGTCGTTGCTGGGCAGGTCGCCGCCGAACATCAGCGGGGAGCGGCTGATGGTGAGCAGGGTCATCAGGCTGTGTTGCTCGTCACGGGTGAGCCGGCTGGGGCGGTCGGCGCCGCGCTCGCCGCGGATGGCGAGGCGTCCCAGCGGCAGCATGTCGCAGTCGGGCCACGCGCCGGGGGCGCTGTGGGGCAGCCATTTGGCGGTGACGCCAAACAGGGCTTTGACTTGCGTCCACTCGTCCCACAGGTCGCCCACCAGCCGCCACATGTTGGCGTGGGCGCTGACGTGCGCGGCGCGGTCCAGCGGTGTCGGGCCGGGGGAAATGCTCAGCACCATGGGGCGTCCGCACCGGTCAATGGCGCGGCGTATCAGCTCGATTTCGCCCTGGTGGTAGGGCGCGGCGAGGTCGTCCACTTTAACAAAGTCAACGCCCCAGCCGGCGTACAACTCAAAGATGGAATTATAATACTCCTGCGCCCCCGCGCGGTTGCTGACGATGGTGTAGTTGTCCTTCAACCAGCCGCACTGCCGGTCGGGGGAATAAATTTGGTCGGCCGTGACACCGTCAGCGCCCTTGACGGGCAACTTTTGCTCCACGGCGATTTTGGGGACGCCGCGCATGACGTGGATGCCGAATTTCAGCCCCTTGCCGTGCACATAGTCGGCGAGCGCCTTGAAGCCCGCGCCGCCGGCGGCCGAGGGGAAGCGGTTCACCGCCGGCAAATAACGCCCGTAACCATCCATCACATAACGCGGGTCCCGCTGATTGTAACCGCCCGCCTTGTCATTCTCCACGAACCAGCGGATGTCAACGACGACATATTCCCAGCCGTGGGGCTTCAAGTGTTCCGCGAGGTAGTCGGCGTTGGCCTTGACCTCGTCCTCGACGACGGTGGGGCCGTAGCAATCCCAACTGTTCCACCCCATCGGCGGGGTGGGCGCCCATTGGTGAAATTCAGCGCGGGCGCCGGCGGCCAGCAGCAGCGCCGCCGCGGCGAGGGTGAGCTTCAGCGTCATGTGTCGCGAGGATGGCATAATTACGCCTCCGTGTGAAATGAAAAACGCCGGCGTAACACCGCCAGCAACGCCGCGCCGGTGAGCAGCAGCGCCCACGTTGAGGGTTCGGGGATGACGCTCAGCAAGCCGCCGCCGCTGAAGATGCTCGCTAACAGCGCGTCGTTTAATTCCGCCGCAGTGTAACCTTGCCCGATGTTCAGGCTGCTGAT
>JAITHY010000154.1 GCA_031279715.1 Verrucomicrobiales bacterium
CAGCCGCTGACGGTGGTCACCGCGAGCTTGCCGGTGGCGGATTTGCTGGCGGGCGGCGCGGGCATCAAGGTCATCCTCTCCGGCGGTGAATTTTTGCGGCGGCAGTCGGTGCTTGTCGGACGGGTGACGCAGCAGGTGCTCGGCGATTTTGAGTACGATTTGGCGGTGATGGGTGTCGAGGGCGCCAACCGCGAGGGCATTTGGAATTCGCAAGCCGATGTGGTGAAAGCGCAGCAAGCCGTGTTGCGCCGGGCGCGGCAAGTGTTGATTTGCGCCGACAAAACCAAACTGGGCAAGTCCGCGCCAGTGTTTCTGACGAAGTGGTCAAACAAGTTGGAGTTGGTCAGCGACACCTCGGCGGAGCAGGCCAGGGCGATTTTGGCCAAAAATTAAAGTGTCTGTTTTGTTCAAAAACAACGCCCTTCCCGTGGATGATTGTCACGCCGGGAGAATGACGCGCGCTGTTGATGAAGCGGCGGCAAACGCGCCGCTGACTGTCACCAGCCTGTTTGCCAAGTGTGGCGCAAGGGTGGAATTCAGCTTGTCCGTTGCTGGCGGGCGGTTAAATTGGGTGCCATGACTTGGACGCCTAATTCCGGTTCTTATTCGCCGCTGGGCTATGTGCGCGGTGTGCCGGTGGAGTTAACCACGCTGCTGGTGGCATTTCACGTGGCGGCGACGGTCGCCGTCGCGGCGGTCATGGGGCTGGCGCCGGAGGCGTTGCCGAAGTTGCAGACTTGGACTTGGTTTATGACCAATGTCGGTGAGACGGGGCGGTATTGGACGTTCCTGACCTATCCGTTTTACCACGACATCCGTGTGATGCACATTTTCTTCGCGGTGGAGATGCTGTTGTTCTGGTGGATCGGGCGCGAGGTGGAGCGGTTTATTGGACGGCGGCCGTTTGTGTTATTATATGCGGCGCTGATGGTGACGCAGCCGCTGGCGCTGCTGGTGTTGAGTTCGGTGATTGGCGGCGCGGCGTCGCTGGCGGGGTCGGGGATGCTGTTGTTTGGAGTGGGCGTGGCGTTTGCGACGATTTATCCCAATACGCGGGTCTTTGGATTTGCCGCGCAATGGTTCGTGTGGATTATTTTGTCGGCGCTGACAGCGTATTTCGTCGCCACGCGCAATTGGATTGGCGCGACGCAACTGTGGGTCATGGCGCTGACGGCGTGGTGTTTTGTCCGCAACGCCGGGGTTGGCGCGGGCCGCGGTTTGATGGACAGGGTGGATGATTGGAGGCTCGCGCGTGCCGGGCGAAAATCACGCGCCCGTGCCGAGGCTCAGCGTCAGCGGATGCAACGCGAGGAGGCCAGCGTGGACTCTGTGCTGGAAAAAATTTCCCGAAATGGAATATCCTCGCTGGACGCGGGTGAGCATGAGATTTTGCAACGCGCGCGGCGGAAATTGCTGGAAAAGGAGCGCCGCTGACCATGACCCCCGATTGGTCAACCTGGTCGCCAACGGAACGCGCGGCGTTGTGTTTCATTGTCAGCGGCGGGCGAATTTTATTGATTCACAAAAAGCGCGGACTGGGCGCGGGCAAGGTGAACGGGCCGGGCGGACGGCTGGAGCCGGACGAGACGCCATTGTCAGCGGCCATCCGCGAAACGCGGGAAGAGGTCGGAGTAACCCCGACCGGTTTGCGCGAGGCGGGCGCGCTGAGTTTCCAATTTTGTGACGGCTACGCGCTGTTTTGCACGGTCTTTCGCGCGGACGGCATGACTGGCGAATTGTGCGAGACTGACGAGGCGCTGCCGTTCTGGTCACCGCTGGCGGAAATTCCCTACGCCCAAATGTGGGCGGATGACGCCCTCTGGCTCCCGCTGTTGGTGAAAGAAATCCCGTTCCGCGGACGCTTTGTGTTTGACGGGGAAAAAATGCTGTTTCACGAGGTCAAATTGCGCGAAACGAGCACTTGTACAATCCCGACACCCGCTCCTCGTCACGCTGGATTTTAACGCCGAGCACATTTTCGAATAGCCGCTGCTCCAAATCGCGCAAAATGGCAAAGCGGTCAATGCACAACAAAATCGGCGAATTATACTCGATAATCTCCTGCCGTCCGTCGTCGCGATTGAAATAGTACTCGCTCATGTACCCGCGTTCCTCGCGCAACGCCGCCAGCTGCCGCATTTTATCCTCCAAATTATAAGCGTTGATTTTGGCCCGCAGTTTCTCCGTCTCGTTGCGATAAATATTGAACAAAATTTTATCCGCCGCGTTCGCTCCGTAAACTTCCCGAACCGAATCCAAAATTTCCGTGGTAAAATTGCCGTACTCGCTGGGGAAAAACTCCTGCGCGGTGTGGGTTAGTCGGTACGCTTTCTCCGGACGTCCCATCCCCTTCGGCCGCCGCCAGGTGTCGAGGTAACCCTCGCGCTCCAGGGCGAGACAATGTTGCTTAACCCCCATGTAGGAAAGCCCGACCCGCTCGCACAACTCGGACACGGACAGGCCCTGGCTGCGTTTGATTTCTGTCAGGATTGACAGTTTTGGATTTTTCGGCGCTCTCTTCAATGTGTTCATTTCAACTTTACCTTGCTAAAATATCGGCTCGTGATTCGCTTGCAAGTTTTTTTCTGCGTCGTGGTGAAAAATAAATCTCCTGGCTCCGAGAATGGCGCGTTGACACCACAAGGAGGCTTGCCTATGCTACGCCCTGCTTATGTCAGCCAAATATAAAGTACTCGTGTTGGACGGCGTCTCCGCCCGTGGTGTTGAAGTGTTAGCCCAGGTTCCTGCGATTGAGGTCATCCAGTCCAAGAGTTTGTCCGAGGACGAGTTGATTGCCAGGATTGGCTGTCTCGATGCCCTCATCGTCCGCAGCCAGACCAAAGTCACGGCCAAAGCCCTCGCCGCCGCGCAAAAACTCAAAGTCGT
>JAITHY010000251.1 GCA_031279715.1 Verrucomicrobiales bacterium
CAATCTCATCAAGCACTTTCTTGTCATTGATACCCTGCAAGCGCAGACCGTACACGATGTTCTCATAAATGGATTTCGGGAACGGGTTGGACTTTTGGAACACCATGCCCACGCGCTTGCGCAACTCTATCACGTCCACATCCTTGGAATAAATGTCCACGCCGTGAATTTTGATGCGCCCCTTTTTAATCGCCGTTCCGTCAATAAGGTCGTTCATGCGGTTAAAGCAGCGCAACAATGTGGATTTGCCGCACCCCGACGGTCCGATAAACGCCGTCACCAAGCCCTTCGGGATTTGCAACTCGACATTGGCCAGCGCCCGCGAGTTACCATAATAAAAATCCACGCCGCACACCTCAATCGCCGTGCTCACCGTCAGCGGCTGACCCGCGCCATCAGCGGTGTTGAAGTTCCACCTCGGCGCCTGCTTGTCTGTCTCACTCATAAGTTTTGCCTGCATATTGGGTTACCACTTGTATTTGCCGCGCGCCCGCGCCCGCAGCAAAATGGACGTCATGGCAATCAACGCGATAATCACCATGAACACGAACGTCGTGCCGTATTGCACCCGCGCGGTGTATTCATTCTGCGGCACCTTCGCGCTCACCACAAAAATGTGATACGGCAGCGCCATCACGCCGCTGAAGAAGAAGTCCTTTAAATGCGCCGCCTGCCACGGCAACTTGTCGCTGATGACGAACGCCGCCGTGAACATAATCGCCGCCGTCTCGCCCGCGATGCGCGCGATGCCCATGATTGATGAGGTTAAAATCCCCGGCAACGCGTAGGGCAGCACATTCTGCGTGATGGTCTGCCATTTCGTCGCGCCCAGCGCCAGCGAGCCGTCGCGGAAACCCTTGGGCACGGCGCGCAACGACTCCTCGCTGCCGGTGATGATAATGGGCAACACCATGAACGCCAGCGTGAACCACCCCGCCATCAGCGACACGTTCCACTTGAACAAAATCACAAACATCGCCGCCCCCCACATGCCAAACACGATGGACGGCACACCCGCGAGGTTGACAATCGAGAGCCGTACAAAGTTGATAAACGGACTGGGGTGGCTGTATTCGCTCAAATACACCGCGCACAGGATGCCCAGCGTCAGCGCAATCGCCAGCGAGCCGACCACCAACAACACCGTGCCGACGATGGCGGGGAAGATACCGCCGGCGGCATAGGCTTGCGTCGTGTGCTCCAACGGCTCAACGCCGTTGCGTTCCAACAACGCGCGATAAACCGTGTTGCCAACGTGCAAACTCACGCCATCCGGCACGCTGAAGGTCACAAGGTCACCGTCAGCGACAACCGTGAATTTCACCGCATCATTGGCGTCCCTCAACTTCTTGAACAGCGCCGCTCCCAACTGATATTCACGGCCAGCGGGCAAAGTGAAAATATCCAACGTCTCCGGATTTTCCGTTAAAAATGTCACATTGACAAACGGGGCCTTTTTCTGAAACACCACCGCCCCGCCTTTGAACACGATATCGCCGAAAATGTACAACGCCGCCGCGATGATGACATACGTCGCCGCGCGAAACAACCAAAACGCCACAGACTCGGTCGCCTTGGCGGCTGTCCAGCGACTGGCAAAGATGTGAGTGTCAGCGTTCATCAAAAATTCGCGGCATTCATGGTGGAGTTTTTCCCGCAACTCGCAATCCCAAAAATTCCGCGACGCTGACCATCATGCCCGCCGAATATGGCAAACGTGTGACGAAATAGAAACAATCTCGCTGACCATCAGCGGCCGGGAATGACCTGCTCGGCGCGCGGAGTGGTCGGTGTGGCGGAGGTGGGTGTCAGCGAAAAACCGCCGCCACCCTGAATGTCCGCGCCGTAACGAATGGCCAGGGCTTTGCCTTTTTTATCCGCGCCGCCAAACATATGCGCGGAACTTTCCCGAATACCCGTGCCATCCAGGATGATAATGGCGTGCGCACCAAGTTCCGCCGCCTCTTTTTGCATGGCGCGATACACCGCATCCTCCGACGCCGCCGGCGCGCCAAAGGCGCTGACAGCGCCGACGACAAAATAAGGTGTGCCCGGTTTTTCAAACAAAATCGCCACCGAGGCGGCGTGCGTCGGCTGGTAAACGCCATGGCTCATGCGTGTGCCGCCGCCCGTGGTGCAACCGCTGACAATGACCGCCAGCCCCGCGCTCAGCAAAAAAAGTTTTTTCAAATTCATAAAATTTTCCCTTTCCTCAAAAGTGCCACCGCACGCCGACCATCAGCAAGTGATTGCCGAGAATGTCTTTCGTTTTCAAATCATCGTCAGTTTTATTGCCGTTCACATACTGATTGAAATTCAGCCCGGCCAGACCCAGATATTTGTATTCGGTGAAAATGCTCCAGCTGTCATTGAAATAATAATCAAAACCGGTCATGCCTTGAAACGCGAACGCCGCGCCGTAACGCGAGTCCGACCAAATGAGCCTGCCCATCGAGCCGTCAACCGGATTGGCCGCCAGCACCAGCGCGCCGCCGATACCAACGCCGACATAGGGAACAAATTTGCCGAGTTGAAAACGCAAAATCGGATTCACCATCAGCGCCCAAATGTGGAGGTCAAATTTTCCGCTCTCCGTGGGCGCGCCATCCGCGAACGCCCCCTTGATTTTGACGCCGGGGTTCCACGTGTAGAGCATCTCACCCTCCAGTGACAGCGCCAGCAGATTGTCCTTCGCGTCCGCATCACCCAACTGCCAAGTGTAACCGCCACGAAAATTGGCGGCGTAACCAACGCTGGATTTCAAACCGCCCTCAGCGCGGTTGCCCTCCCCCTCGCAAGACCAATCGCCTTGTTGCGCCGCGTTCACGCCGTAACCAAGGGAAAGGTAGGCGTCCTTGCGTGTCTCGGCGGCGGCACGAAAGGCGATTTGCTGGCGCTGATAATCAGCGTGCCTGGGATTGTTTGGAGCGGGCACGATGTTGCCATCCGGAAAAATCTCATACAACGCAGCCCCTTGATAATTGCTTCCGGTTTGCGGCGCGGCGCCGCCGCTGACAGTGTCCTGCACCGTCAGCGACAGGACGGGCAGCGCGACCAGCGTTTTAATTAGATTTTTTATTTGGTCTTTCATTGTTTTTTCTCCATTTGGAATTTAATTGTGTGCATTGTGTGCAACGCTTGCGTTGCGGTCAAGCGTTTTTTTATCTTTGATTGAGATGTGACAAAATTGCCCAAAGACCAGACCATTTCCTTCCGTGTGCCCGGCGCGCTGAAGAGCAAGGTGGCTGAGGTGGAACGCCTCACCGGCGGCTCCATGGCGGATATGCTGGTGCAGGCGACCCAGTCTATTGTTGATTTGGTCGGGGAACGCGGCCATATCATCATGCCGTTCCGCGTCATTCCCGATCATGAATACCGCCGACTGCTCGCGCGCCTCGCGGAACTGGAGCAACCGGCAAAAAAAAACGCCCGTCGGCAAACAGCCCGCCGCTGACGGTCAGCCCCGCTTTTTATTTCCAATGATGCGACCCGCCGCGGCGGATGACTTGGGCGCGGGCTTACCCAACTGAAATCTTGTACTTCCGCACGAAAATCTGCGCCACATAGTTGATGAGCAGCGCGATCAAAAACAACACTATCGCCACCATAAACAGTGCGCGGTATTGCAACCCGCCGCGCACCACTTCGGGGATTTCCTGCGCAATCAGCCCCGTCATTGTGTGCACCGGCTGGAAAACCACCGCGAACCCCGCGCTGAAATCCGGTATCTCAATCCGGTTTCCCGCGCACAACAACACCACCATCGTCTCCCCAATCACGCGCCCCAATCCCAGCAAAACCGCCGAAATAATGCCCGACAAGCTCGCCGGAATCATAATCCTCCAAATCAACTGCAAGCGGTTCGAACCCAGCGCCAGCGACGCCTCGCGGTACGCCTGCGGCACGTTGTTCAACGCATCCTCAGCGAACGTGAAAATGCTCGGCACCGCCATCA
>JAITHY010000006.1 GCA_031279715.1 Verrucomicrobiales bacterium
TCTCTTGCGCCAGCTGGTCGGCGGTTTTGGCCTCGCCTTGCAACTTGGCAACCTCGGCTTTGAGCGTGTCCCGCTCTCCGCTGACCGCGGTCAGCTGCGCCTTGGTCGCGCCATGCGCCTGTTGCTCGGCGGCCACGGCTTGCGCGGCGGCGGCTTTGGCCGTCTCGCTGGCGGTCAGTTGCGCTTTCGTCGTGGCTAACTCGGCTTGCGCGGCGGCCAGTTGCTCTTCGATGGTTTTAGTGCTCATGTCACCAATATGGCGGTGTCAACGGCGGGCAAAAAGTTGGCTCACAAAAGCATTGCAATCATCCCGCGCACCGTTAAATAAATGAATGTCATGGACATTCAGGCCCCGCCCCCATCCGCGTGAGTCGATATGGGAATTCCCATACCGGTCTAACCCGCCTCACCGTCAGCGGGTTCGCTGAGGGTGACAAATGCGCCCGTGGCGGGGTCGTAATGCGTTGCCCCCGCCGGCGGGGTTTGACCCACCAACACCTCGCTTAACCCGTCGCCGGTGCCCTGTAACGTGGCGGTCGCCTCATCGCTGCACTCGCCCTGCCCCAGGATTCTATGCGTGCTTTTTTCAATGACTGTGAAGGTGGTCATACCCATGGGGCATGTCAACCATCAGGTGCGCATTCCCAAGTCCACGCGGCGGCCGCTGATGGCGTCGTAGATGATTTGCTGCCCCTCATCGGCGCGCATTTGCTCCAACATCTTTTTGCGATCGTCGAAGACGTAGATATTGGTTTCACGCCCCGCCGCCTCTGCCAGCGTCGGCGGGTCGCCAACCAAGCCGCCGCCGGCGAACGCCAGCGTCCGGCGCGGCAGCGGCACGGGGAACAGGTTCATCAAGTCACCATCGGGCACCCGCATGGAATTGAGCGCGTCAAACAAACCCGCGCCGTATTTGCGCACCGCCGCGCTGCGCACCACGTATTCGCCCGTCGCCACCGCCGCCAAGCGGTTGTCGCGGTCGCTGCTCTGGCCGGGTATCAGGCCGCCGCTGGCGAAGCCGCCAACCAGGCTCATGACCAAAATCAGGCCGGCCATTACCGCCGCCATGCCTACAGCCGCCGCCGTGCCCCAGGAGGCAATTGAGTTGAGCGCCGCCGCCGGCGCCGCCGACGCCGCAATCGCCGCGTTGTCCGTCACCGTCGCCGCCGTGGATTTTTTGCCCAGCATCATGCCGAGCAAGTTGGTCGCCACCATCTGCACGCCGACTTGCACCAGACTGCTGATGATGCTGCCGACCGTCTGGCGCATCGCGTCGCGCCAAGTCGTTGTGCCCATGATAAGTCCGCTGATGCCTTGCGATACGCCGCTGATCGCGCTGCCGATGGTGTTGGTGATGGCGCTGCCAACTTGTTGCGCCATCGTGCCGAAGCCGTCGGTGAAGGATACCAGCCGCGCCGTCAGCGTGTCGCCGAATGACAGCAACGCGGGGTCGTTGACGATTTCCGCGAGTTGCAACTTGGCCGCGCTGATTTTCGCTAGCATCGCGTCCATGCCCTCGACGTCGCCGGCCAGTCGGCGCGCCTCGGCCAGCTCCAGCCATTTTTCAATGTTGGCCTCCAACTCCGCCCGTTGCGCCTCCAAGATTGGGCGCAGTTGCGCCTCCTTGTCCGCCTTCGTCGCCAACGGGTCGAGATCCACCAGCTGCTTACGCTCGCTCAAATCCGCCAAGCGCCGCTGCCGCTGGATTTCTTCCCGCTCCAACTCGGACTTGGCCTGTTCCTTGGAAAACTTGACCGCCTCCGCCCCGCCATTCACCAGCTCGGTTTGCAAACCCACCAGTTGCGAGTAGCGGACGACCTGTTCGTTGGTCAGCGTCCCTTGCGCGTACAAGACGCGCAGCCGCGCCAGCTCCAGGTTCAACGCCGCCTCGCTGGCCACGCCCAGCTCTTCCATAAAAAAGTTGCGGCGTTCCAGCGGGTTGAGCGTCGCGAGGATGGCGTCGCGTTGCGCCTTTTGCAAACCCTCCTCCTGCTTGCCAAGGTTTTTCCGCAACTCCAGCGCCCGCCGCTCAACCTCCGCCACCCGCTGTTCCTCCAATATCCGCTCCGCATTGGCCGCCATTTGCTCCTGTGACAGGGCGGCGAGGTTTTTGCGGTAAATTTCCAGTATCTTGACGTTCGAATTCACCGTGTCTTCCAACAGCTTCCATTGCGCGACATTCAAATCCTTTTCGGCGGCGTCGGCGAGCTTCTGCCGCTGTTCGTCAATTTTGCGGTTAATGTCGTCCAGCGCCCGCGCGCGGCTGTCCTCGCCGGTGACGCTGGCAAACGCGGCGCGGTATTGCGCGTTGAACGCGGCGGCCTCCTTGTTCAACGCGGTCACGGCAGTCACCGTCTCCGCCCAGTTTTGTTTCCACGTTCCAAATTTGCCCATTACCCACGACAGCGCCTCGCCGATGGCGATGATCGCCAGCCCGATGCCGGTGGCGGCAATCGCGCCCTTGATGGCCGTGAAACACGCCACCCCCGCCGTCCGCAACGCCGCAAAGCCGCCGCCGGCGCCGGTGAGTTGCGTGCGGAAGGCGGTCAACTGCGTTTGCAGCGCCGTCAGCGCCGCGCGAATGCCGCCGATGGCGGCGCTCATGGCGGCGGCCATTTGCGGCATGAATTTCCACGCCAAAAACGCCACCCCAATGCCGATGATGTGATTTTTCAACCGCACCAGCAGCGTCGCCAAGTTTACAAACGGCTCCAATAGGCCGCTGACCGTGCCGGCCACGTCCGTTTCGGCCATCGCCCCGAAAAATTTGTCCAAGGCCGGAGCCACCTTTTCCAACACCGCCGCCACCAGCTCGTCGAGCTTCGCCTTCGCCGTGCGCACGTGGTTGCTGAAACTGTCAAACGCGGCGGCATTTTGATCCATCAACACTGCCATCCCGCCGACTTCTCGCGCCGCCTGTTCCAAGCCGCCGCCATCGGCGAACACCGCCAGCATTTGCGCCCCCGTGCGCCCGAAAATGGCTTGTGCGACGGCTCCGCGCTCCGCCGCCGAGGTGATGCGTTGAAAGCCTGCTGATAAAGCCGCCAGTTGGTCAACAAAAGACAGGTTTTTAATCGCCGCTGCCGAAACGCCCAGCCGCCGGAACGCCTCCGCCGTGTCCTTGCCTTCCTCGCTGACGCCGCCGATGGCCTTCTGCAACTTGGCCGCCGCCGCCGGCACTTGGTCGGCGGACAGGGACACATTCTTGAACGCCTGTTGCAACAACACCAGGTCCTTCACGCTCTGCCCCGTTTGCGCCGACAGTGAGCGCAACTGCGAGCCAGTGTCGGCGACAGCGGTGAATTGGTTGTGTGCTGGGCCGATAGGTTTTGCCGCCGATACTAACGTGACATTGACAGAAATTAACGTTTTGCCAAGTTCATTAAGCCTGTCATTGACAGCCTTAGCCTTCGCTTGGAATTCTGAAATGTTAAAACTTAGTCTTGCGCTGATGGTGTTGCTCATATAGAATGTGACCGTGTCAACAAATAATGTAACGCTATGGTTGTGCCTTACGGCTATGGTGTTGTCTGTGCTTTATTGGACATTCCCAATCCTGTTTTTTTTGTTTCTGTCTATTTTAGCCCTGTTTTCCTGAAAACTCACCGTCAGCGCAACATTTTCCCCAGCGCGTAACCGCTTCTTAACATGTCCCGCCGCCGCTGTTCCAGCGCCTTTGCCGCCGCCACGGTCATCAGGTCGGCGCGCACTTGCATGGCGTTTTGATAGTAAGTCTGCCAGCCGCGCAAGTGGCTCGCCCACGGCAGGGCACTGGCGATGACGATGTATTTCTCGCGGATGGCGGGCGCATTGCTGTGGTCGCTGACGGTGACGGGCACGTCGGCGCGGGTTGTCCAGCCAGGCATTCTCACGCCGTAATGCGTGGCGATTTTCGCCCATGGCGCTTTGGTCATGCCGACATGTTGTTCCCGCTGGCGGAGGTAACGTTTCAGGCTGGCCTCATTCGTCACGTATGCTGAGGGATACTTGCCACTCACCCGCCCGTAACTGTCCCGCCGCTGCCGGTGGATGGCGCGGTCTGGCACCTCTATCACGCGGTCGCCGAGCACTTGCCGCGCGATTTTAACAGCCTCGGCCTTGCGCCCCTGCTTGACCGCCCGCCAATAGGCCGCCGCCAATGGCGGGTCGCGCTTCTCGATGGATTTAAACATCTCCCGCCACGTGCCGAACACTTGCCGGAGGTCGCGGCTGACGGCGTTCACCCCCTCGGCGCGGCCCTTGAACGGCGGCGTGGCAGCGGCCAGCGCCTTCGCCAACAAGCCGGCCTGTTGCCGCAAAATCGCGCCGGCGTCCTTGTCCAACGCCAGCACCAGCGTGTCCAGCGACTTTTGAAAGTCAGTGTAGTCAAACGCAAATTCCGCCCGCATACCAACGCGGGATGTCAACTGTCAGGGTTGCATTATCTTGAAAAAAGATATTGCCTTTCATTTTTATTAGGGTAAATTCGGCGTGTGGAATATGTCTGGGATGAAGCCAAAGAGCGGGCGAATTTGGCCAAGCACGGGGTGAAATTCACCGAAGCAATGCTGGCTTTTGACGACGCCGATGCCATCATTACCCCGGACTCCAAACACAGCCAGGCCGAACCGCGCTGGTGGCTGCTGGGCAAGGTTAACGGACGGGTGCTGACGGTGCGTTACACCGAGCCGCGAGCGGGCACGCGGCGCATCATCGGCGCGGGCTACTGGCGCAAACAGGCAAAAATTTATGAAAAAATCAACCCCGATAATTGAACCGCCGCGCTTTGACCGCGACGGCTATCAAACCAACCTCCGCGACCTCAACGGCGAACCGTTGCCGGATTTGGCGGCGGCCAAATTTACCCGGCTGCATGGCGGCGCGCGGTCAGGGGCGGGCCGTCGGCCGCTGGGCAAGACAACCATGCTGTTGCACTTGCGGCCCCAAGCGGCAGCCGCCATCCGCACCACCGCGCGGCGCGAGCATCAAACCCTCTCGGCTGTGGTTGACCGGTTGGTGACGGCGCACTTGACGGCAGCAGGCCCCCGTCAGCGGCGCAAAAACTTTGACGCCAGTGGCGCGCGGTGGTAGGTTGTGGTCATGCTCACCGCCACCATCCGCGTCGTGGTAGACCCCGCGATTAAACGCGCCGCCGCCGCCAATGCGAAGGCCGCCGGCGTGGATTTGCCCACCCTCGTGCGCGGCTTTGTCAGCCAGCTGGCCAAGGAGCCGGCGGCGGCCCGCCGCACCTCCCTAATGATGAAACTGCCGCCACGCTGGACGCTACCGACCGTGGCGAGGATTTGACCGCGTTTGCCGACGTGGAGAAACTTTTTGCCTCGTGGGGAAAATGAAAATTCTGCAAACTCCGCCCGCATACCAACGCGGGGATGTCAAGCCGGTTCGTTGACGGTCAGGCGGCAACCAAGCTGTCGAGGCACAACTCATTAAGGCTTTTGCCTTCTTTGAAGGCTCTAATCGCCAGTGCTTTATGCAATTCAGGGTCGATGCGCAAAACGAATTTTCCCGAATATGCCGCTGCCTTGACCGGCTTGGGCAATTCGTCGTGTTTAATGCGCGCGGCAATCACGTCGGCAACGGCGGCGCACAGTTGGGCATAAACCTCGGCTTCGTTTTTGCCATGCACGCCGCCACCGAATAACTCCGGGCAACGCCCGACATAGCAATTATCCTCCTCACTCCATTCCACAATTTTAATGTACTGGTTGGACATTTTTTTTAATTCGCCGTGTTTCATTGTCTGCCTCCGCTATTTTTTCCTTAACTGCTTTCTCCTGATACCGGTGCGCGTCCGCACCGGCGTTGCCGCTCATTAAAACCCAAATCCCCGCCGGATGCCGCCACTTGCGGTGACTACCCTTGCCTGGCTCCCATACAAAGCCGGCGCGTTTCAATTCCTGCTCAAGTTCACGGATTTTTTTGGGCACGCAAGAATAGTATTATAATACTGCTCGGACGGCAAGCGTTTTTTGCAGTGGGTTTCAACAGCCTTGACGCCAGTGGCGCGCGGTGGTAGGTTGTGGTCACCGCCACCCTCAGCGGCATTCCCGTCGCCACCAAAAGAGCCGCCGCCGCCAATGCCAAGGCCGCCGGCTCGGATTTGCCCACCCTCGTGCGCGGCTTCGTTAGCCAGCTGGCCAGGGAGCCGGAGGCGGCACAGGAATATCGCCGTCCCAACGCGGTGACGCTCAAGGCCATTCGCGACGCGGAGCAAGGCATTGGGCTGACCCGCTTCACGTCAATTGAGGAATTACGCAAGGCTGTCGGCTGGGATTAATATGCGCATGGCTTTTTTCCAAAGCCGCTACCGGCGCGACGTCAAGCGTTACCGCCACGACCAGAGAGATCGTGCGGCGGTTGAAGCGGTGATTGCCTTGTTGCTTGTCGGTGAACCGTTGCCACCAAAATACAAAGAACATTTGCTCACCGGCGATTATGCGGGCTGCTGGGAATGTCATTGTCTGCCCGGCGTGCTGTTGATTTACCAAAGAACCGCGAAGGAATTGGTGTTGCACCGGCTCGGCAGCCATGCGGAGTTGTTCTGACGTTGCCCATCACCGCTTGTGTTCGACGGCACTATAACGGTAGGCCCCAACAGCGCGGTAGATGGTGATGGTGAAGGTTTGACTGCCCGACTTGACGCCGACAGGGTAGCAACCGCTTAAAGTTCTGGAGTTGGCTTGGGATCCGCCAGCGGTTATGAGATCGTCAATTAAAATGTCGCCGCCAAGCATGACCCTAAAATAGGAGGTATCATCGTTGAAAGCGGTGATTTTTAAAGAGAAATAAAACACCACCATCCCGCCGCTGGCGCTGAGGGTGAGGGTTTGGGTAACTACCGAGGCGATGCTGGAGAAGTCGCCGCTGGTGTTGACAAAATTGGTGACGGCCCCCGCCGCGAGGTCGGAGGTGGCGGCGGTGTCGGTAGTGGCGCTGACGATGCCGGAATAGGCGCCGATGTTGCCGCTGGTGTCCACGGCGCGGACGCGGAAATAACGCAAGGTCGCGGGCGCGATGCCGCTGATGGTGGCGGCGTCCCCGCCGACGATGGCGACGCGGCTGCCGCTGCTCATGTCGCTGTTCGCCGACATCCACACCTCGCTGGAGGCGTAGTCCGCGTCATTGGGTTTCGTCCATTTGAGGTTGAAGGCGCGGATGCTGCCCGTCACCGCCAGCGCGGTCGGGGCGGCGGGCGCGGTGGTGTCGCGGGCGCTGGTGATGGTGACGCTGGCGCTCCAGGCGTAGAGGTTGCCGTAAATGTCAATCGCCCGCACGCGCACGGTGTAAGCGGAGTTGGGAATGACCATCCATTGCATCTGGTTGCCGCTGGAGTTTTGGTAAGTCCACACCGACTCGCCGCCGCGTTGCAAGCCCGCCTCATAGCTGGCAACCAGCGGGCTGTTGATGGCCGCCCACGTGGCGGTGACGCGGCTTTGCAAGGTGGCGTCGGTTTGGAAGAGGGTGTTCGTCTCCAGCGTCAGGCCGGTGACTTGGCCCAGTCCGTTGCCGGTGAAGTTTTCGGTGATGTCGGGGCACACCGACAAATCCACCTCGCCGCCCGCCGTCAGCGGTTGCAATTTGAAATGCCGCGTTTGGGCCACGATAAAATTCTCGTTGTAAACGGCCGCCAGCCGGTTGCGCCGCACCAGCCATAACTCACCGTCAGCGGCGTGCGCTTGCGCCGCGCTTTCCAAGCGCCCGCGCAACACGGCCAGCCGGTAGACGCCGTCGCCCAGCGGCGTCACCGCGCCGACGCTGACAATCTCCCCGTCGACAAAGCCCAGCAATTCGTCGTTGGCTTGCGCGGCGGCGCTGACGCTGTCAATGGTGGCGGCGTCGAGGCCGTCAATCCGCGCGTCGATGCTGACGCTGCCAGTGGCGGCGCTGGCGGTCAGCACGCCGCGCACGGCAAACACGTCGGTTTCAAAGAGCAGGTCATAACTGTCGCCGTCGAGCGAAAACCACAACCGGAAACCGGTGAACAGCGCGTCGTTGCGCTCCGCCAGCGGGAAGATGGCGATGTCGGCGCGGTCTTTCAACACCGGCGGCAACTCGACAATCCGCTGATGTTCGAGCGGGTCGGGCGCGATTTTGAAATCGCCCAGCCCAATCACCGGCGGCGGCACATAGAGGGTCGGCCACAACCCGCGCTCGCTCTCCCAGTCAAGTTGCGCGGTATTCCCCTTGTCGGCGGGGTTGGTCTTGCTGGTGCAGCGGCACACCATTTGCACATCAAAACGCGCGAGCTGCAACCAGAATAAATCGCCAGGCAAAATCTTCGCCAAGCTCTCGCGGCGCGCCGTCAGCCGCCCGCTTTGCCTGGGCAGCGCGGCCAGCTTGCCGTATTCCACCGCGTAACGCATGGCCGCCGCGCCGTTGTTGAGCCACGGGCGTTGCACCGTCTCGGTGCGCAGCTCGCCGGTGCGCTGGTAATTGTCGGCGTCAGCGTATTTTTGCACATCGTCCTTGTGGCCGCGCTCAATTTCCTGATAGACGACATTGACGTGGTTGACGGTCTTGTTCCAGCCCTCGCTGGTGATGGTCGGTTCGTCGGTCAAGTCAGCGTCAGCGATGGCGGGCAAACCGTTGGTGTCCACGTTGCCGCGCCGGAACGCGCCGTGCTCCAATCGTCCACCATTGAGCCGCAAAAAACCGTCGTAGTATTCCAGCATTTTTGCCGCGAACTCGCGGAAAGTCGTCGCGCTGGTGACGCACGGCGAGAGGCGCTGGCTGTTGGCTTCTTGGTAGAGGCGGACACTCTCAAAGCTCGCCTCATCGAGCGTCAGCGGGTCGAGGTTCATCCCGTAACGCGGGTTGGTCAGCGCCTCGAACAGCACCAGCGACGCGCTGACGCCGTCATTGGTCATTGCCGCGTCCGGCACGTCGCCGAAATAATCCGGCTCGCGGGCGACCTCCACCTCGATGTTCGGCACATTGGTGCGGTCTTGCCCGCCGAAGTAGAGCTGTTTGAACACAATGTAACACTGCCCGCGATAGGCGGGGTGCGTGTCATACATCTCGCCGCGCCCCTTGTTCGGCCACGTGGACACATCGCGCGGGTCGAAGCCGGCGTAAGTCGGCGCGGGGCCGCTGGGCGTCAAAATCAAATCATCCACCGGTTGCGTGTCACTGCCCCAATAGATGCGCGCCACGCCCCAATCCGCAATTGTGAAATCGGCAAACTCATTGACGCCGGCGGTTTCGCCCCGCGCCAAGTTGCCCTGCCACACCAACTCACTGTCGAACCACACCTTGAAAAGATTATCCACCACGCCGAGGCACACCGCCCCCGCCACGTCCGCGTAGTATTTGTAGCCGATGGTGGACGATGACGATTTGCCCGTCTTGGTTTTCACCTCGGTCGCCCGCCAGCGGTAGCAGGGCGTAATCCAGCGCAGCGCCACCCGCGTCCGTCCCGCGAGATACGGCACCGGCACGGCCTCGTCGTTGGTGTTGACATCGTCGCTGTCAATCCCCGCCACGCGCGTGTCCACGCTGGTTTGGTTGGCAGTGTTGCCGAATAAAAAACTCATAACGGTTGCTCCCCGCGCCGCCGGTAAACCACCGCCAGCCGCTTCATGAACGTGCTGTCTTGCAAACTCACCAGCCGCGCCCCATGCGGCTTGACGCATTGCAACATCCGCCCGCTGTCAATCACAATGGCCAGGTGATGAACGGCCTTGCCAATGCGAAAACCCAGTACATCGCCGGCGCGGATGGCGCTGTCAGCGGCTCCGTCAGCGGTGACGGGCAGCCGCTCAAATTCAGCGGCCAGCTCGGTGCGGAAGAAATCGTCAATCGGGCTGTCGGCGTGGTGGACGGTGTAATCCGCTGACGCTGACGGGAACACCTTGCCCGCCGGCGTCGCGCCGATGGCGGTGAAAATGGCATAACTCATCCGCGCACAATCCGTCCCGCCGCCCGCCCCGCGCACCGCCGCCCCGTACCGAAACGGCGTCCCCAGCCACGCCGCCGCTTCCTCGCGCAGCGCCGCCAAATGTTCAGGTTGTTCAAAATAATACCTCACATCCATGGCGGCGTGTCAAGCGGGGGCGCGAACGGTGAAAAAAAGGCTTGCCACGCGGATAAAAATGCGCATTCTTATCCGCATGGAATTTGAGTGGGATGAAGCCAAAAACCGGAGAAACACTGCCAAGCACCATTGTTCGTTTGAGGAGGCAAAAGGTGTTTTTCTGGACAAACACAGGATTATCAAATTTGATGCGGTGCACAGTGCCAGCGAGCCGCGTTATTTTTGCTATGGCAAAACCGCGGGCGGCAGAATTTTGACGGTGCGCTTTACCCCGCGCGGCAGCGCCGTTAGAATAATCGGCGCGGGTGAATGGACGAAAGGAAAGGAAGTTTATGCACAAGAAAACCAAAAAAATCAATGATGGTTTCGAGGATTTTATCCCCGATGACTACGACCCGTTTAAAGCTAAAACCCTGACCCGTGCGGAGGAACTGACGCTGGGCATTCCCGCGCCGGGCGAGATTGCGCGGCAAATCAGGCTCCAGCGCGTGACGCTGAATCTGGAGGCGGCCAGCGTGCGTTTTTTCAAACAGCAAGCGGCGCAGTGCGACATCCCCTATCAAACGCTGTTGCGCGAGGTGTTGAACCGCTACGTCGCCCGCGCCGCGTGAGGCCGCAACGCCGTCCATTGTCAACACGTTAGGAAACACTTGAAAAAATTGACAATCAAGCGACGGTAGGTATTCAGGCGTGAAATTTGAGTGGGATGCGGCCAAGTCCAATCAAGCACGGTATCACGCGGGCGATGGTGTTGTGGGACGGCTTTGTATATGAAGTCGCCAGCCACTTGGGGGAGGAACCGCTGGCGTTTGGCGAGATTGACGGCAAGCATTGGACGGTGGTATTCACCCTGCGCGGCGAGGTGTTTCGCCTCATCAGCGCCCGCCGCAGCCGGAAAAAGGAGATTGAAGTTTATGAAAACCAAAAAAACCACGGCTGAAAACTTGGAGGCGCGCTTTGACGCGGGCGAGGACGTGCTTGACTATTTTGACTTGGAGCACGGCGTGCGACGCTGGGGCGGGAAACGTGACGGGACGCAAGGCGTCCGGGCGACGGCAATATGTGACGCGGCTCTCGCCGCTGCTCATCCGCCAAATCAAGGCCCGCGAACGGCGCGCCGAGTGCGAGGTGGTTGAGGCGCTGCTGGCGCCCGCGTTGCGGGCGGCGTAGCAACCGCCGCCACTCAGGTTTCGCCGCCGCCGAGGACGCCGAGCATCATGGCGGCGGCGGTCTGCATGGCCTCGCAATCCCAGAGGTGATTGTCAGCGCGGATTTTGACCCAGCGCATTGCCACGGACTTGGTTTTCGGGTTAACCACTTCCTTTTTGGTTTCGGAATCGAGTTGCTTTTGATAATCGTCGCTGACATCGTCGGGCACCTGCCAGGGCGCGCCCTTGCCCGTGCGCAGCAGCGCCAGCACGTCCTTGACTTTTTCGTTGCTCCAAAAGAGGTAGCGGGCGGCGCCGCCCCTTGGCGCGACGGCGGTTTGCACGGCGCTGTAAAACCTGGTCACCGGCTGGCGTCGCCGGCCGTTATAATGTTTGAAGCCGGCGTCACCGGAGCCGTGCAGCGCGGTCCAGCCGTAGCGGGCGCAGGCGTCGTAAACCACGCCGGTGTTGTGCTGCGCGTCGATGAACACAAACGCCGCCGGCTTAATCGCGTATTGCTCGGCCAGCGACGCCACGGCCTCAATCGTCACCGCCCGCCCCTCGGCGAGCAAGCGGCTGCTCCCGTCCACCTGCCACGCCCGCACCGCGAACCAGTAGTGGTCGCGCTGCATGTCCACGGTGAGGAAGCGGTAACGCTCACCCTCCCACGTCTGGCCGGCGACATATTCCTCCTTGGTGTAACCCGCGCCTTGCAACGCGCCCCACGGCGAGCTTTCTTCTTCCCGCCAAAATTTCGCCAGCCGCTTTTGCAAAAACTGGCGCAGC
This sequence comes from Verrucomicrobiales bacterium, assembly GCA_031279715.1. GTDB lineage: Bacteria > Verrucomicrobiota > Verrucomicrobiia > Methylacidiphilales > JAAUTS01 > JAIRPN01. The sequence continues at coordinate 11,968 of JAITHY010000006.1, forward strand.
GGGGCGAGATTGCCCTTGCGCTTTTCGGCGTTGGCGGCGAGCCACTCCAGCACCAGCGTTTGCCAGGGAATCCACCACACCGCCAGCGCGTTGTAATGGTAGCTTTTCCGGCGCGGCATGCAGTTGCCCTCCTGCCGCACGTAACGGGCGGTCATGGCCAGCGCGCGGCGTTGTTCGGGCGTGTCGGCGAACGCCGCGCCGCACGACGGACATTCCAAACGCACACTCGCCGCCAGCGCCGCCCAGTCCGGCTCAACGTCAGCGGACGCGGCCGCGCCGTCAGCGGCGGGCGCGGCGTCACCGGCAGCCCCGCCGTCCTGTGGCGCGCCGGCGTCCGCGCCCCATTTCAAGTCGCCAAACTTGTAGGGTTGCACATGCTGGCAGTGCGGGCACTCCCAGCACCATTCCAGCGGCTCCCCCAGCCGCGTCGCCGCGTGAAAATCGTCGCCCTCCAAGCCGGCTTGCCCCACCAACAGCACCCGCGCATTCCAGCGGTCGTGCGTGCGCTTGCGAAATTCCTCCAGCATCCCCGGCCGCCACAACCACACTTCGTCGCCGATGCACCAGCGCATGGATTTGGATTGCAAACTGGACGGGTTCGCCCCCGCGATGAACAGTGGCATGTGCGGGAATATGATTTGGGCTTTGCGTTTCGCGTGGCGGCTGGCGGGAAAGAACGGCGTCACCGGCGCGCAATGCCGCAAGATGGGCCACAACCGCGTCTCGGCCCATTCAGCGGCGTCGGGGTCGCTCTGGAAAATAATCAGCGTGCCGCCGCTGTCTTGCGCGATGATGTAGGGCAAGAGCACCTCGAACATCGTCGTCTTGCCGCTGCCGGTGGGCGCGCACACGGTGATTTCCCGCTGCGCATTGTCAGCGACGGCGGCCATCGGCTCGTTCAACCACGGGGCCAGCGCGCCGTTAAAGCGCTTGGATTGGTCACTGTGCGGGATGTACACATGCCGCTCGGCGAACGCGCGCGGCGTCAGCTTCGGCGGCACCCGCAAGCCGTGCCGCAAGGCCTCGAACACGGGCGCGGTCATGACGGCCAGTTCCTTTCCGCGAGGTTGTTCAACGCCGTCTCCACCTCGGCGCGGATGACCGGCTGCATTTGCTCCGGCGGCAAACCCGCCAGCAGCGGCGGCAGCGCGGTTTCCAGCCGCAACAGCTCGCTTTTGAACACCGTGAACGCCGACAGAAAATGCTCGTAAATTTTGGCGGCGGGAAAATACTCGCGCCGCAACACGGCCAGTTGCAGTTCGAGCTTGTCGCCCTCCAGCGTCAGCTTGCGCAGCTTGGCTTCCTCGATGGTGTCGATGTCCGCGCCGCTTTCGACCTCCTTGGCAATGCGCCGCGCCTGCCGCCGCGCCACGTGGAGCCGCTTTTCAATCTCATCGAGCCGCGCGCTGCGCGGACGCCCCTTGCGCGGCGGCGCGGCGCGCGGCGGGCGCGCGGTTTGCCTGGGCTTCATCATGTCACGGGGCGGCGACCGCCGGATTTTTCAACGCCAGATTAACCAGCCGCTCGACGGGCACGCCGGTGTCGGCGGCGATTTGTTCGAGCAACTGCCACTCGGCGGCGCGTTCGCGCAGGTGGGTTTCGGGGTCTTTGCCCCATTTCGCCAAAATGTCGGCGAGGTTTTTGAAGCCCAGCGCGTAATCCTCACGGTCAGCGGCGGCGTCATAGCCGGCGTCCACGCTGATGTGCGGCGGCATGGTGAAATCCCACCGCCACCAGTCCGGCGAGGCGGGCAGCCGCTTGGTCTTGACCGCCTTGGCCACGGCATAGCCGACCAGCCGTTTGGCCACGCCGCGCAGCAAATCCTGCCGGTCTTCCACCGTGCGCGCCGCCCGCGCCACCAGCGCGCGGATGTTCGCCCCGCGCGCATCCTTTGCGCTCCACAGCAGCTCATACGGCCATCCGACGCCGGCCAGCGCGTTGCGCAACAGGCGGTCGAGAAAGTCCGTGGTCGCCGAGCCGGGCCGGCTGTGCTGCCACGCCTCCAGCTTGCCGCCGCTGCCGCTCTTGAAATAGCGGATGGTGCCGTCCTCGAATTCTTCGCTGGTGAAGCCGTCGTTTTTCTGCCCCGCCAGCTTCTCGCCGACGCTGGCACCCTCTTCGTTGGTCTCCAACAGCGCGATGGAAGATGCAATCATGCTGGCGCGCTTTTCGTAATCTTGAATGGATTGGTAGTCCTGCAAATCCAAAATCGCGTGCGTAAACGCCGGCAGCCCGCGCCCTTGCCCGAAAAACTCCGGGTCGTAGACGTGGATGAAATTGGCCGCCTCCACCTCGACCGCCTCGGCGTCAGGCGCGCCGCTGACGATGCAATAGCGCACGGGGTTGCCGCGCGGGGAATAGAGCACGCCCTTGTCCCACTGGCAACCCGCCGGCGCGGGGCGGTCGGGCGCGCTCCAGATGCGCTGGGCGGGGATAAGTTGGAATTGCGGCCAGCCGGCCTCGCTCTCGGTCAGCAAAATGCCGCAGTCGCCGTCGCGGTCAACGGCAATGCACACCAGCAGCAGGCAGGTTACAAAATCGTTCATGTTGCCGCCGGCCTCGCACGCGCCATACCACTGCCCGGCCAGCCACGCGGCGGCGGCCTTGCCCCAGTCACGGTCAGCGCCGGTGAAGCGCGGACGCCACGCGCGGCCCACGGCATACACCGCCTTGTCCACAATCGCGCCCTTGGCGGGGCCGAGGTTCAAATACAGTCCGTTGGCGTGCGACCACAGCGTTTGCAAGTCGCGGGGCGTGAGCTGGCGGCGCAGGTCCTTGGTGTAAACCGGCCGGTAGGGGCGTTTGCCGTGGTATTGGGTCGCGTCAATTTGTGACCACGCGGCGATTTTTAAAGCCGTGTTGAAGAGCAGGCGCCGGAATTGGTTCATGGCCGCCTCCCGCCAAACACCGCCACGCTGCGGCTGCCGCTGTCCGCGCCGCCGCGTTGATAAAGCCTAATCGCTTCCTCAATCACGTCCGTCCGCGCCGTCACCGCGCCGCCCGCGCTGTTGGCGCGATAGGCGGTTGACGTGCTGACGCTGCCGGCGCTGACACTCTCCGAAGCCACGGCGGGGTCGGCGGCCAAGTCGCTTTCAAGTATCGCGTCCTGTTGCGCCAATAACCACACGTAGCCGGGGTTGGTCGTGGCAAACTGCCACGGTTCCAAGCCGGCGGCGGCGTCTTTGCGCAAGGCAAGATTGGCCAGGGTTGTTGCTCTCATGCTACCAATGGGGGCGTGTCAAGGGGGGCCAGCGGGAAAATTATTTTTTCGCCCGCTTTAATCCGTGGCAGCCTTGCGCGCCGCCCCCAATTGCACGGCGAGATTGAAAAGTTGACGGCGGCGAGTCTTGGCCGCTGTCAGCGGGTCGGTCAGGCCTTCCTCGGTTGCCGCCAACAGGAGGCGTTCGTATTTGCGAAAATTCGCCGCGCCGGATTTGGTGAGCAATGCGCCGCCGGCGGCCAGCAAGCCCCGCGTCACCATCAGCGCGTCCTCGGCGCGGCGGCGGTGACAGGCTTGCCACAACAGACGGGCTTGGGTCGGGGTCAGGTCGAGGATGGCCTGCCAGCCTAGGCCGCTGGCGGCGGCAAGACTGGCAACAAATTCCGGCCAGCGGTGATTTTGGCCAGCGGCGGCGACACGGCGGCGATGGCCGCACCTTTGCGCTCCAACCAGCGTTGGAGCAACGGAAAATTTAATTCACCGCCCAGCTTGATGACCGCTTCGTGCGAGGCGGCGGTTAGTGTGTCATCCCAGCCCTCTTCGTTGCCGGTGTATAACTCCGCTTGCGCGGCCTCATCGTCGAGCGTCAGCGCCAGCTTTTGGATGTGGCGGATGGGCAGCTCGCGAACAATCACTTCCTCGGTGTGTTCATCCCGAAAAGTCACCGTCAGCGCCCGCCCGCCCAGCAATGCCTTGCTTTGGTCAGTCATGGTTCAGGTCTCCGCTATTCGGCGCTGTAGGCTGTGCCGGCGTCGCTCGTCACCAGCACATCCAGCGTCAGCTCGCCGAAGTTCTCGCCATCCATGTCGCCGATGGCGTTGAATGAAATTTCGCAGGAAAAGTCGCTGTGTTCGTAGACCAGCTTTTTCGCATGCGTGTCGTCGAAAATGAACAGCCGCGCGTATCCCTTGCGGATGCCCTGTTGCAACGGCGTGATTCCCTTCGGCGCGTCCGCCGCGCTGATGGCGGGGGCGCTGACGGTGCCGCTGACCGTGCCGGTTTGTTCGGCGAGGAAACGAATACGGCCGGTCAATTCATCAAGCTCGTAATCGGTGCCCGCCGTCAGCGTGGTGCTGCTGGCGGTCAATGTCAATTCACTGATTTTGCGGATGCGGCGTCCGCTGACAGCCACGTCATGCCACACGTTAGCCCGGCTCGGCGCGGCGGTAAAATCGAGGCTGTCAATCGCCGCGTCGGCAATCGCCGCTTGCGCCGCGTCGGGCGCGGCCACGCCGAGCAGCGCGTAATACCATTTCTCACGGTCCAGCTCATCGACTTTCAACGTGTACTGGAGTTTGCTGTCGGTGATAACCGTCTTGTCGGTGAGCCGCAGCCCGCGCCGGCTGGCCTTGTGCTCCAGCTTGGTCACTTCCGGCGCGACGCTGACGCTGACGATGTTGCCAAAGTCAACGTAGCCTTTCGTGCGTGCGTCGGCTGCGCTGGCCGCGTCGGGGGAAAAGTAAAATTCCGCCGTCCCCAAGGTCACGGCGTCAAGATTGTGGACATTCGTTGTGCTCATACACAAATGGGGCTGTGTCAACGGCGGCGGCGAGGGGGATGATTTTTTTGGAAAAAGCCATTGCCGTTGTGCAAAAAAAGTGTATTCTAGGCACATGGAATTTGAATGGGATGAGGCCAAAAATCGCGCCAACCAAGCCAAGCACGGGATTGCGTTTGAGGTGGCCAAGCTGGCCTTTTTCGATCCTTGTAGAAAAACTCACCCGGATAAAAAACACAGCCAGCGTGAGCCGCGTTATTTTTGTTACGGCCGGGTGGCCGGCAGAATTTTAACGGTGCGCTATACCTTGCGCGCAAAAAAAATCCGCATCTTCGGAGCGTCCGAATGGCGGGTGGGAAGGAAAAAATATGAGCAAAGTTAAGAGAGACAAGGATGGTTACGAATACGACTCGGAGGATTTTCGCACGGAGGATGTTGAGGGCGTACCGATACTAACCCGCGCGGAAGAAGCCATGCTCGGCATTCCGTCACCGGAGGAATTTGCCAAGATGGCGCGCACCAGCAACATCAACCTGACGCTCAGCGCGCGGGCGCTGGATTTCTTCAAGGCAGCCGCCAAAAAGGAGCGGGTGCCGTATCAGGGTCTCATCCGCGCCGCCTTGGAGTTTCACGTCAACCGCGCGCTGGCGGGCAAGTCAACGGCCTAGGGGGATGATGATTCTCTCGCGCACGGCGCACTCCACGGCGACGTGGTAAATCAGGCGGCCGTCGGCGGTGCCCGTGGCCGGTGAGGAATAGCGCTCGACGCTGGCGACGCGCTGCCAGAATTTATCGTTGGCGTGCGCCGTCAGCGCCGCCACCAGCGCGTCCACCACGTCCAGCGGCGCGGACGCGGATGCGGGCGTGTTCTCTCCATCCGCGCCCCAATGTGAGTTGCTGACGAACAGCGACGCTTTCACCGTCAGCGCCCCGCGCGTTTCCCGTCCGGCGCGCTCCATTTGCAGGTCATTGCCGCCATGCACGATTAGGCAAAAGCGGCCGTCGGTTTCCTGCAAAATGTCGGCCTGGGTTTGCGGCTGGTCCGCGTCGTAGACGGCCACTGCCGCGAACGCGGGCGCGGCGTTGACAGTGACGCCGGCGGCGACGCTTTGCAGCGCGGTTAAAATGTCATGCGTTTTCATTCGCTGATGACCTCCAATTGCACGTAGGGACTGACGCCGGGCACCGTGACCTCGGCGGCGACGCGCCAGCGGCGGTCATGCCACACGATTTTGCTTTCCAACTGGCCGCCGGCGGCGCGCCAATCCTGAAGTTTGGCCAGCAGCGCGACACGCCGCACCGGGCGGCCGGCGTCGAAAACATCCTCTTTGCCAAGATTCTCGTTGCCGGCGACCACGGCGGCGACGTTGGCGGCGCCAACCGTCAGCGTCGTGCCCGCCGCCGCGCGGAGCTTGGGCCACGCGCCGGCCAGCTTTTGGTAAGTGCCCATACCTACGGGAGGGTGTCAATTAACGCCCGCCGAAAAAATAAATTGTCACACCCCCCCATCCGCGCGAAGGCTGATAAACACAGCGTCAGCGGCTTTTCGCCCCCCCCAAATTGTCACCCCCCCGCCGGAAAAAAGTTTTTTTGCGCAATCGAACAGGACGCGGGTTATGC
>JAITHY010000170.1 GCA_031279715.1 Verrucomicrobiales bacterium
CCGATGATGACGCGCTTTTATTGTTACAAGGTTTGTATCGCGCCCACTTCGACGAAATTCCAATCGGCTTGCCCTACCATGCCGCCGCGCCCCGACTGTTGCGCCAAACCAAGCCCGCTGACCGTCATTTCGCCCGCGCACTCGCCGACGAAATTCTCCAATTGGCGAACCGTTCCCTGCCCCGTTTCTGCCAATATTCGCTCCAAGATTTTTCCAATACCGCTGACCGTCAGCCAAATTACAATAATTTAGTGGATATTTTCGCCGGACACCTCATCTACTCCCCGTCGCAACAACAACAACTTCTTGAATGCACAGACACTCAGCAACGCCTCGCCCTGCTCGCCAAAGCCCTTCGCACCGAATGCGTGCCCTCCTGATTTCTTGCAAAAATTATTTGCATTTTTCAAAAATTACCAATAATATATGTTATATGGCAAAAAATATCTGGAAAAAACAACCAATCTATGTTGGCGTCGTTTCAACTAAAAAAGGATTGTCCTTAATCGCCGCCCAACAACCCGCCGCCGATCTCATTGAATTGCGATTTGACACACTCTACGCCGCCAACACTGACGCTCTTGACTTGGCGCTGAAGGTGTTGCCCAAACGCAAAAATCCGGTACTCCTGACCCTGCGCACCAAAAGCGAGGGCGGCTCCGTCTCTTGGAAATCCACCGAACGCCTTCGCTTGTTTGAAAAATTAATCCCCTATGTCGACGCCGTTGATTTTGAACTGGCCAACTTACCGCTGATGAAATCGGCGCTGACACTGGCGCGGCAACTGGATAAAAAAGTCATTTTGTCCGCGCATTCCACCACCCACAAAATTACATATAAAAGCGGGCTGCAATGGCTTGACGAATTCCGCCACGTCCGTGCTGAAATTTACAAAATCTCCTCCCTCGCCCGCACACAAAGCGACCTCCATATTCTCGCCAAACTGCTCATCAACCACGCGAAACTGCGCCTCGCGGTTATGGCAACCGGACCCATGTCCGTGATTTCCCGCCAGGCCCTGCCGCTGCTCGGCTCACGGCTGGTGTACGGCTATTTGGATGTCCCCTCCGCAAAAAAACAGCCCTCCATTCAGGAAATACGGAATTTGATGGCTCAATAAAAACCGCTTTTACACGCTGACGATGTCAGAATTATTTATTTCGTCATCGTCAGCGCCGTTTCCTCGGCGAGTTGCTTGCAGGTTTTCAAATCAATTTTGCCGTTGGACATGATGGGTAAATTCGGCTCAAAACGAATTAACCGCGGTATCCACAAATTCGGCAAGCCGCGCTTGACCAGCGTCTGTAACACAGTCTCACGGCCAAGCTCCCGGTTGGTGAGCAACACCAACACCTCGCCTTTTTTCGCATCGTTCACACCGGTCACGACCACATTAAATTCCTCATCCATCGTCAGCCGCAACGCCTCCAGCAAATGCCGTTCAATCACGCCGTGCGGCACCATCTCGCCGCCAATCTTGGAGAAGCGGCTCAACCGTCCCTCAATGTACAAAAAACCGTTCTCGTCCACACGCCCAACATCGCCGGACACGTACCAACCGTCGCGCAAGACTTGTTCACTCTCAGCGGGACGCTCAAGGTAACCGTTAAAAATATTGCCTCCGCGATATAACAAAATCCCCGTCTCATTAATCGGCAATTCCTCCTCAGTTTCCGGCTTAATCACACGAACAGCGACGCCCGGCAACGGACGCCCGACGCTGCCAATGACCCGCGCGCGCGGCGGGCGGATGCCGTTCTCCACTCGCATCCAGTCGGGCAGATTGGTGGAAATGACAGGCGTGCCCTCGGTCATGCCATAGCCCTCGCAAACGATTACGCCCAATTTTTCCTCGAATTCCCGCCCCAGCGGAATCGGCAATTTTTCCGCGCCGGTAACAATCAGTTCCAGCGACGCCAATTGTGATGGCGTTGCTTTTTTCATGTAATTGCGCAGCAACGTCGGCGTGGTGATCATCAGCGCGAGGCGGTATTTTTCAACCGCCTCGATAATCTTAACCGTCTCCAGCGGCGAAACACACGTAACCACACGAGGCCCGCCAACCAGCGGCCACCACAGCGTCACTGTGAAACCAAAGCTGTGAAATGTCGGCAAACTGCCCAGCACGGACGGGATGAAATTATTTGGTAAAATCGCCGTGATTTGCGCGATGTTCGTCAAAATATTGCGATGCGACAGCGGCACGCCCTTCGGGTCGCCCACGCTGCCGCTGGTGAACAGGATGCCCGCCTCGGCGTTATCGCCCCTTGGCGGCACATCAAGATCTTCCAAAATCCACGACGCGGGGCTGATGATGACCTTCAGCCAGCGCTTGAAAATTTCCGCCTTCGGCAGCGACAGCAACCACTCAACCACATCGAAACGCCGTGTCGTCCACGGAAAATCCGCCATGCGTTTCACCACCAACTCGCTGGTGATGACAAAATCCAAGCCGGCTTGCTTGATGGAAATCTCATTCGCGCGCCGGCCCATCGTGAAATTTAAATTTACCGGCGTCCGGCCAATCAGCACGCACGCGAGATTCGACACCATCGCGCCAACCCCCGGCGGCATCACCACGCCGATGCGCTCCCGGTCGGTCAGTGTCTCCAACTTTTCCGCCAGCAACCACGCCAGCGCCAGCAGGATGCCACCGGAAAATTTTTTACCGTGAACGTAAGTGTCAATCGCCACCGTGCGGAACATTTTTTGTTTCAACCCGCGCACCGACGCCTCGGCAAGATGTTTCTTCAACCCAGGGTGCGATTCCACCACCCGTGACAACATCTCCATCAAATCACGCCGCAACCGCGCGGCAGTGAAATCCATCGTCTTGATTTCCGCGCCGTAACAAACGCCAACCGTAACGTCAAAACCCTGGTGTGAAAAATGCCTGAAATTTCTGCCCAGCGCCAACCTCGCGTACGGAAGGGCCGCCATCGGAATCACATTGCTGCGAGTGCGGCGGACGATTTTTTCAACCTCATCGTCAGCGAGTCCGTCCACGCACAGGCACACGAGATACCCTTTTTGCCGTAACATCACCACCCGCTCGCTCAGCGCTTGCGCGGCGTCTTTTTCCACCACACGCAACCGCACCAACCCAAGCCAGCGCGCCAGCCTGCCCGCTGACGATGACTTCGCACACGCCAAAAAATACAGCGGCTTGCGCAAATCCACTGTCAGCGCCAGCGCCTCCGCGCATGACAGGCAATTGGCCACCAACAGCCGGTCCCCACCCTCCTCCGCTTGCCGGGCGCAAACCCGTTTGACCCGGCCCAATCTCCGCCAAAACCAAGAAAATAATCCAGCCATAACACCACCGCCAATAACACGGTTGCCGCTGATAATAAGGGCAAGCGGCGCGAGGCCCAATAAAATTTTTCCTGTTTTTACGCCGCCAGCGTAAAAATTTTATCGCCCTCAGGGCTTGTATTTAAGCCAATCCCAGAATCATCGGGGCTTGAAACACGGATAAATACTGGAAAAATCCGTTGTTGGCGAAAAAAAATCTGTTGACGTTCGGCGCGCGGCTGTACATAACACTTCACGACAGATGCGGCGTGTCCAAAGGATTGGAGCGTTGCAAACAACCAAAACCAAAGGAGGTATATGAGCGTAAATCGTGCTCAATTAGTGGAAAAAGTCCAAAAGGAACTCGGCGGCGAAACCAGCAAAGCGGCGGCCGACCGCGCCTTGAGCGCCGTCATCGGCAGCATCAAGGAATCAGTCAAAAAAGCCAAGGTGGTGCAACTCATCGGATTCGGCACTTTCAAAGTGGTGAATCGCAAGGCGCGCACCGGCGTCAATCCGAAAACCGGCGAGAAAATCAAAATTGCCGCTTCCAAAAGCGTCAAATTCTCCCCCGGCGCGGACTTCAAAAAGTTGGTCAAATAACTTTTTGTCTCACACCAAAAAACCGGCTCCTCACCGAGCCGGTTTTTTTTGCG
>JAITHY010000124.1 GCA_031279715.1 Verrucomicrobiales bacterium
CACCGTCCCGCGCGCCAGAAACTGCCGCCCCTCCCGCTCGGCGTCATGCAACTCCACCTGCTCGCCCACCAAGGCCGCGCTCTCCAGCTTGATGGTGATGCCTTTCAACTCCGCCTCCAGCCGCGCCTTCTCCGCGACCAACTCAAGGCCGCGGTCCACCAGTTTTTTGACGGCGCCGCATGGTCGGCGGTGGGGCACGTGTCGCGGGCCGTTTACCTCTACTATCTCAATTCCAACTCGACCTTTGCCTATTTTGGAACCGACCGCTCCAACTGGTATTTCCGGCATGACGACAACAACTACGGTTACAGCGAATTAATAAACATCACCCCGGACGGCGGCGGCCTGGCGCTGTCGCAAGGCAACGGGCAGTTGGAACTGTGGGTCGAGTACGACCATCTGGTCTTCACAGACTGTTACACCAACTACGCCTACCAAGCGGCGGGCGCCAGCGTCACATCAATGTCGCTGTATAATTTTTACAACTTTTACGGAGGATTCGCTCACGAGAACGGCACGGTGTTTTTGTGGGGCGACTGGTCATGGATAAAAATTGAGTTTGCCGGCGGCGACAGCGGCAGCTTTGTCGGTGACTATTCGGGACAGGCGGGCTATTTCAACAACATTAACCGCTTCTGCATCGGTGGCAACCTGGTGCGGCTGGTCAACGGCCGCTTTGAAATAAACTATGGCCTGATGATGGAACTGTCGCAATCCATGACCCTCAGCTGGTCGATGTTTTCGTTTTACTTCGCCCAGTATAATCAGCTGACGAGGGTGTCACCGTCAGCCACCGCGCCGGTGACCATCACCATCACTGACAACGTGTTCGGTGGGGTTTATTGGACTAATTGCGCCACCAGCCGCGACGCGCTGATAGTGAAACTTTCGCAATACGCTTACGGAACATTTTTAAACATTGGCGTGCGCGGCGTGGACATGAGCGTCGTCAATCTTGTCAACTGCCCGCTGGTCAGCGCGACCAACTACACCGGTGACAATGGTAACGGCCAGCCGATTTTGGACCTTAAACTGTCCGATTTTCCTGGATGGGCAGCTTGTATGCCGACAACGCCGACATCCGCAAAATCACGTTTAACAGCGGCAGCGTCAACGGCATGTTCACTAACTGCCGGATTTACAGCGGCGGCGCGCCGGCGGCCGGAAACTTCAGCACGCTGACATTCACCGGATGCCACCTGCCTGTCGGCTGGGCGTCAGTTATGGCCAATCCGCCAAGCGGCGCGCAGTTCGTGAACTGCGTGTGCGATTTGTGAGCAACCAAAAACCGAAAGGAAAAAAACCATGAGCAACGAAACCCAAACCAGCCTGGCGCAACAGGCTGAAATCAAACAAACCGTCGAGCGGACGGTCACGCAGTCCGTCAGCGAGGTGAAAACCTACACCGCCGTCAAACTGGACGCCGTCAGCGGCAAGGTACTGCCCAACGGCAAAATCCTCGCCACCGCGCGGCTGCTGCCGGTGAACGACGCGGGCGGGACCGGCGACCCCGTCATCGTCGCCGTCCCCGACCTGCAGGCGCTGGCGGCACAGCGCCCCGAGGTGGCGCCGCTGCTCGCGTCGGTCAAGACGCTGGTCTTCGAGCTGGCGCGACAGCAGGGGAAAATCGGCCCGGCGGCGTGAGAACGTTTATGGGGGCCAGAAAAAATTATCCCGTATGTTTGGGATTTTAAGATTATGAACACCGGGGAATTTATGATTTGCGATTGGCGATTTGGAGAGCCGCTGACGGCCGCGGCACCAGTTGCGCTTCAAATCGTCCATCGTAAATCGGAGACCACCCTATGAGCACCTGGACCCTGACCATCAACAACAGTGCAAAGACCGCCGCCGAGTGGGGCGCTTCGGACTTGCGTGTGAACCTCGCCAACCAGTCGGCGGACACGCTAACGTTCACGCTGGACGGCACAGCCTATGATTCCAGCCTGCCGTTCGCCCACGGCTCGCTGGTGTCCCTGCATCAGGACAACACGCGCGTATTTCACGGCCGCGTCACCGCCATCCGGCGCGCGGCCACGCCAATGTCCGAGGGCATCTCCGTCACCGTCAGCGGGCCGTGGTGGTGGTTGGAAACATCACTTTCCTGCAGCTGCGCAAGGTGTTGCCCGATGGCGTGATTGAAGATGAGAGCGCCGGGCCGTCCTATCCGCCAATCCTGCCGGATTATGATTTCCCCTTGATTGGCGCGCCGAAGCCGTGGAAGCTGATTTTCAGCAACGGTTTCACCCTCGGCTTCAGCGCCCACTTGGTCAGGAGCGGCACTGTGATGCTCAATCTCCCGGCGTCCGAGGCCGATTTGCCGGCGTCAATCGCCAGCCAGGGCGGGACGCTCAAAAGTGAGGTGTCCTACGGGCTTGGCTGGGTTGGAACGTTCGCCGCCCGCCAGCGCCAGAGCAGCCGTTACGCCTCAATCCGCTCCCACGGCGGCATGACCATTCCCAAAATCAAGGACGGCGGCGTCACCGCCAACCACTCCGCCGGCGGCGCGGAGCCGTTCATCAAAAAACGCGTTATGGTCGGCGGCGACTCAACCAAGCCCAAAATCACCCTCGACGCGGGCGGGCGAGATTTTTGACCAAGCGAGGCCTAACCCGCCGCGTTCCCCTCATGCCTCATAGACTTGGAAATCTGTTCATGCAAAATTGGAATTCTGTTTTCCGCGCCTACAAACGCAACGGGCGCGGTTGTGTTCGTTGCGTTTTTTGTGGATTTATTTATGAACCCCGCACTCGTTTCTCGCGGGAGCGGAAAAACTGGCGCAGCACGGGCAGATACGGACGGTCCGTGGTCAGTTCGACCAAGTCAATGGCGTTGCCGTTGAATGCGCGGCGCAATTCGGCGGCGCGCCGGACGGAAAGTTCCGCGAATTTTTTTCTGATTGTGACGCTGGTGGTGTCAACTTCCACCAACTCGCCGGTCTCGGCATCTTCCAGCGTCAGCCTGCCCACCGAAGGCAACTCCGTCTCTCGCGGGTCGCTGACGCTGACGGCGACCAAATCGTGCCGGCGATTGACGGAGTTTAGCCTCACCCTCAGCGACTCCAACTCTGCCGTGTAGTCACCGGTCAGGCAAAAATCAGAAATCAAAAAAACCACCGCGCGGCGTTTTTGCGTGCGACGGATGTTTTCCAGCGCCAGCTTGATGTCGGTGCCGCGCCCCTGCGGTTCGTGAAACAAAATTTCGCGAATCACCCGCAGCACGTGAAAACGGCCCTTGCCCGGCGGAATGTATAACTCGGCGCGATCGCTGAACAGAAGCAGCCCGACATTGTCGCGGTTCTTGATGGCACTGAAGGCGATCACGCTGGCAAGCTCGGCGGCGCGTTCACGCTTGCTTTCGTCGCCGGAGCCGAAGTTGCCGCTGGCGCTGACGTCAATGGCAAGCAGGATGGTTAACTCGCGGTCTTCGCGGTATTTCTTGACGAACGGACGTCCGTTGCGCGCGGTCACTTTCCAGTCGATGGAACGCACGTCGTCGCCGGGCACGTACTCGCGCACCTCGTCGAAGTCAATGCCGGAGCCGCGAAAGACCGAGCGGTACTGCCCCGCCAAAGCCTCGTTGACCTGGCGGTTGGTGCGGATTTCAATCGCCCGCACTTTCTTCAACATCTCGCTGATGGTGACTCTTGGCATAACGCACACCTCGAAATTCAAAGCGCAAATTTTTTCAGGGCACGGGAACAGCGTCCAGAATTTTCTGGATGATGTGCTCGCTGTTCAATCCCTCCGCCTCGCCCTCGTAAGTCACCGCCACGCGATGCCGCAACACGTCCGGCGCGATGGATTTAATATCCTGTGGCGTGACATAACCGCGCCCGTTCAGGAACGCCAGCGCGCGCGCCGCCAGTGTCAGCGCGATGCTTGCGCGCGGCGAGGCGGCGTATTGGATGTAGGGCTGGATCTCCAGGTTGTATCTGGCCGGCTCGCGCGTGGCGTGGACGATGCTGACGATGTAATCCTTCACCTTGTCGTCGATGTAAATGGTGTTCACGATCTGGCGCGATTTGATGATGTCATCAACAGCGAGCAAGGCGTTGGCTCGCGGCTTCGCGTCGGTGGTGCCCATCAGGTCGATGATGACGCGCTCCTCGGCGGGCGTTGGGTACGTTACGATGACCTTCAGCATGAAGCGGTCCACCTGCGCCTCCGGCAGCGAGTAGGTGCCTTCCTGCTCAATCGGATTTTGCGTGGCGAGCACGAGGAACGGCTCCGGCAGCGTGTGCGTGGTGTCGCCGATGGTGACTTGGTGCTCCTGCATCGCCTCCAGCAGCGCGCTCTGCACCTTGGCGGGCGCGCGGTTGATTTCGTCGGCGAGAATCAGGTTGGCGAACACCGGCCCGTGTTTGATGGAGAAATGCAAATCGCGCGGGTTGTAAATTTCCGTGCCAATGATGTCAGCGGGCAGCATGTCCGGCGTGAACTGGATGCGTTTGAACGAAAGCTGAATCGTCGAGGCGAGCGTTTTCAGCGCCAGCGTCTTCGCCAGCCCCGGCACGCCTTCCAGCAGGACGTGACCGTTGGCGAGCAAACCCACCAGCAGGCGTTCGATCAAATTGTTTTGCCCGACAATGACGCGCCCAATCTCGCGTTGCACCGGTTGTACCCACG
>JAITHY010000140.1 GCA_031279715.1 Verrucomicrobiales bacterium
TTGTTGAAGAAAATCGCGTCGAATTCCCTCAACTTGGCAGGCGTGAAAACTTCCATGTCGCCGGAATGTTCCACACTGAACGCGCCGGTCTTCTCCGCCAGTTTGTCCATCAAATAAATGCCGTCGGGAATGGTGTCGTGCGCAAATCCCTCGGTGCGGGAAAACACCAGGATTTTCCGCCCGGCTTTGGGACGCGCCGTCAGTTTTTCCGGGATGGCGGCGTCGATTTTCGGTTTGTATTCGTCTCTCACCGGCGGAAATTCGGTTTTGACGGGATCCGCCGCTGACAATGAGCCGGTTGGCACGGCCAACAGAGCCGCCATCGCTGTGCTTTTCAAAAATTTGTTCATCATAAATTTCTCCTTAAAATTAAACGTTGGGCAAAGTCCAGGGGCCGCGATAATTGGCGGCCATGTACCGGTTGGCTTCGCTGGAATCCGTATTTCCCGCCACCGTGTCCCATTTCAAATCAGAGACCCCCGCGCGGAAGGCCGCGTTGGCCAAGTGCGCCGCCAAGGCTGTGTAGTAGGCCTGGCGAACCGGCGCGCGTGGCGTGATGCGGTCAAAAATCGCATTGATAAAATTCCGCCGATGGTCGCTGACAGTGATGTCACCACCAGGCAAGACGTAGCCGTCCGACGGTAATTCCATGTTGCGGAACGCCGGGTCCGAGCCTTCAAACTCGCCACGATTGGCCCAAATAGTGCCATTCTCGCCAACGATGGTGATTCCGCCGCGATAATCGCTGCCCACGTGAATCACTTTCCCTCCGGCGTAGTGCACCTCAAACGCGTATTTCACCGCCGTGTTATATATGGGGCAGTCGTCAAATTCGGCCCAAGCGTTGCGAATGGCCACCGGAGCCTCCTCGTTAACACCCACCGCCAGTTGCGCAATATCGTAATGGTGGTTAATCCAATCGGTCAAATTGCCGCCGCCGTAACTGTAATTCCAGCGCCAGTCCCAGTGGGTGCGTTTCCGCGAGTAGGGCACATCCGGCGCGGGGCCGAGCCACATCTGCCAGTTAAACCCTTCGGGAATCGGCTCCTCCTTGATTTCCTTGATGCCGCGGTCACCCCCGCCACCGGGCAGTCCAACCGTGACCGACCGGATTTTGCCCAATGCGCCGTTCCGCGTCAGCGCAATCATGCGTTGAAATTCCCAGCCGGAGCGTTGCTGGCAGCCAACTTGCGCAACCACACCCGCGCGTTGCACCGCGTTGACAATCGACCGCCCCTCGGCCTCCGTGCGCGCCAGCGGTTTTTCCACGTACAAATGTTTACCCGCCTGCGCCACACCAGTCGACGCCAGCGCGTGCCAGTGGTCCGGCGTGCACACCCACACAATGTCAACATCCTTGTCCACCAGCAATTCGCGGTAATCGTCCGAAGTCTTGACACCCTTGAATGAACCCGACGCCTTGTCCTTTGCGTAGCGTTGCTCGATTTTATCAACGTTAAATTTCACATGCTCGGCGTCCACATCGCAAATCCAAGTCAACTGCAAACGCGGATCACCCAGCACGTAATCACGATGCCCGTTCCATTGATTCCACGCGCCGATGGCGCCGACGTTGAGCCGGTTGGACGGAGCGTTCTGACCCAGTACCCGCGAGGGGATAATAAAGGGAGCCGCTGCCGCCGCGCCCGCCAATTTAAGAAATGTGCGTCTTTTCATATATATCCATAATTTCCTGTTAGTGTTAATTTTCCCATTGGGTTCTACAACCCAATCGGAGTATTGGCAAACAAAATAAACGCCTGCACAGCGATTGTCTTGTTTGATTTACCAGTGGTAAATAATGCACAAAACTTTTTCCCGCCTACTGTTTCGGTTTGAAGCCGCCCAGCGGCCCGGCGGGCGCGACCACCTCGTCGTCGTCAATCGGGACAATCCACACATTGCGGAAGGCCACCTGCTCGTTATGGTATTGCACTTTGAGCGGCAGACGGTCAGCGTGCTTTTTGTACGGTTCGCGGGGCTGATAAACAGAGACGCCGTCAAAAGGAATATTGTTTTGCACCAGAATCCCGTTGATGTACACCGTGACACAAGCGGGCGTCGCCATTTTTCCCTGCGCGTCAAAAGTCGGACGCTTGAACCAAATGTCGTAATACTGCCATTCGCCGGAGGGACGCAGCGCATTGGCATCCGGCGGCTTGACCCCGTACAAAGCCCCCGCCATGCCGTCCGCATAGGTTTTGTTTTCATAAGTGTCGAGAATTTGAACTTCGTAAGTGGACATCAAAAACACGCCGCTGTTGGCGCGATTTTGGCCGGTCCTGTTGGAGTCGGCGGGAGCCATCCATTCCACATGCAACCGGCAGGAACCAAAGGCATCATTGGTGAAAAGATCGCGCGGCGCCGGGCGGCTGGCGAAGCCGTCACCGTCAGCGAACCAAATGGTGGTGTCCTTCCACTTGCTTAAATCAAGCCGGACAGCGTCAGCGGGCGCCTTGGCCGAAGCGCGCAATGCAGCCTCACTTTTTGGCTCAACCCGCGGAGGCTGCGGACGGTTCTCATCGTGGATTTTCCATTTGCCGTCGGCAATTTGCCAGTTGTCAGGGCAGGGGTTGAAAATATCATACTCCGGCTCGGCAAACGCCAGCGATGCCAACATGCCCAGCCACAAGGAAACCACACCTACAATCACTTGATAACGCATTGTCATGTTCGTCAACATAGCAGTTCACATCCGGTTTGTCTTGCTCTATTTTCAATGCCCAACACCACCCGACTTCCCCACTTGATACTTTTTCCGCAAGCACCACAGTTGGCGCAACATCCCCGCCCCATCCCGCCATAATTTTAATTTTCCTCCCGCCCGCTCCTGCCAATCCACCGGCACCTCCGCCACTTTCGCTCCTTGCTCGCGCAACGCCAGCCACACATCCAAATCAAAACAAAAACCCAACTCCCGCACCCGCGCGTCAATCCGCCGAAACCACTCCCGCTCAACCACCTTGAACCCGCACTGGCTGTCATGCGTTTTCAAACCCAGCAACCGCCCGGCCAGCCATGCAAAAACACATCCCAGCTGGCCTCTGGGCCAGCGACGCCGGATTGTTTTCCCAGCCTCCCGGTTGCGCGACGCAAAATACCCCGCGGCTTTCCCCGTTTCACACACCAAACCCAAAACCCGCGCCACCTCCGCCGCGGAAACCGCGCCGTCAGCGTCAACAAACGCCAGCCACCGCGCCAACACCACGCCGCTCCGCCAGCCCGCCAAAATCGCCCCCC
>JAITHY010000021.1 GCA_031279715.1 Verrucomicrobiales bacterium
GTCGGCGAGAGCGGCAGCGGGAAATCCACCATCGGCAAAAGCATCGTGCAATTGGTCAGCATCAGCGGCGGGGAAATCGCCTACGACGGGGTCACGGTCAGCGGCTTGCGCGGCAGGGAATTTCTGCCGTACCGCAAACGCATCCAAATGATTTTCCAAGACCCGTACAACTCGCTCAACCCGCGCATGACCGTGGAGCAAATCATCGGCGAGCCGCTCGACATTCATTTCAAAAAAATGAGCGGGGCGCGGCGGCGCGCGCGGATTGGGGAATTGCTGGAGCTGGTCGGCTTGCAAAAATCGCACGCCGCCCGTTACCCGCACGAGTTCAGCGGCGGCCAACGCCAGCGCATCGGCATCGCGCGGGCGCTGGCGGTGGAGCCGGAGTTCATCATTTGCGACGAGCCGGTGAGCGCCCTCGACGTCAGCGTGCAGGCGCAGATTGTGAATTTGCTGCAAGACCTGCAACAGCGGCTGGGGTTGACCTGTCTGTTCATCTCGCACGACCTCGCGGTGGTGGAGCATTTGTGCGATTACGTCCTTGTCCTCAATGAGGGAAAAATCGTCGAGCACGGCAAGCCGGAGCAGATTTACCAATCACCACGCCATTCTTACACGCGCAAATTGCTCGACGCCGTGCCGCAAATTTGAAGTTTGAAATTTGAATTTTCCCCCGTATTCTTCCCCCATGCCCGAACCGACGTTAGCCGCCAAAAATCTCGACTGGTTCGTCCCCGACGCCATGCCCGCCGAACAAGCCTGCCTCCGCACCACACACCTGAGCATCGCCGCGCACCAGGATGACACGGAAATCATGGCATTCCACGGCATCGCCGAATGCTATCAAAAAAACGCCCGCTGGTTCGGCGCCATCGTCGTCACCGACGGCGCCGGCAGCCCGCGCGCCGGCACCTTCGCCCACTACAGCAACACGCAAATGAAACTCGTCCGCAAAATCGAGCAACGCAAGGCCGCTGAACTTGGCCAATACAGCTTTGTCTGCCAACTGGGCTATCCCAGCGCCGACATTCGCAACGCTGACCATGAGCCATCCGTCAGCGACCTTGCGGCCATCATCAGCGCCTGCCAGCCACGCGTCGTCTATCTGCACAACCTCGCTGACAAACACGAAACACACATCGCGCTGGCGTTGAAATCCATCGCCGCCTTGCGCCGCCTCCCCGCCAACCGCCGCCCGAAAAAAGTGTACGGATGCGAAATTTGGCGCGACCTCGACTGGCTCGCTGACGATCAAAAAATCCCGTTGCGCGTGGACCAAAACGAAGGACTCGCCCGCCGCCTGCTCGATGTCTTCCAGTCGCAAGTCTCCGGCGGAAAGCGCTACGACCTCGCCGCCATCGGCCGCCGCATCGCCCACGCGACATTCTCCGAGCCGCGCCAGACCGACCAGGCCGCCGCGCTGTCCTGGGCGATGGATTTGTCCGCGCTGATGGTGAACGACGCGCTGACGCCGCGGGAATTGCTCAGGCAGCAACTGGACAACTTCAGCGCCAGCGTTCTTGCCAAGCTTGGCGATTAAGGCATTATTGACGGGACATGAAAATCGGCATCGCAGCAGACCACGGCGGATTTGAACTCAAAGGCAAACTTATCGCCAAATTGCAACAACAGGGACATGTGGTTAACGACTACGGACCGCACAGTTTTGACAAACTGGATGATTACCCCGACTTCGGCATTCCCGCCGCGCACGGCGTCGCTGACGGTGAGGTGGAGCGCGCCATTCTCATTTGCAACAACGGCATTGGCATGGGCATGCTCGCCAACAAAATTCATGGCGTGAGGGCGGCGGTCGTGTACAGTGAAACCTCCGCCCGCGATACCCGCGAGCATCACGATTCCAATGTCCTGTGCCTCGGCGGCAGGGAATTTTCCAACGAGCAACTGGAAAAATTCGTCACCATTTGGCTGTCCGCCCGGTTTGCCGGCGGACGCCATGAGCGGCGCATGGGGAAAGTCACGGAACTTGACCGCTGAGATTCACCGTCGCAAAATTTTGTCGGGATTCAGCGCTGACCATGCGCCGCCGATGAAGAGACCGTCCTTGCGAATGAGTTTGCCGTCGAACCAAATTTCTCCGCCGCCGCAATCCCTGCGCTGGATGCTCACCATGTCCCAATGCACTTGCGAGCGGTTGCCATTGTCAGCCTCCTCGTAAGCCTGCCCCGGCGTGAAATGGAATGACCCGGCGATTTTTTCGTCAAACAAAATGTCCCGCATCGGGTGCAAAATGTGCGGATTAAAACCGAGGCTGAACTCGCCGATGTGCCGCGCGCCATCGTCAGCGTCGAGGATTTCATTCAAACGCCGCGTGTTGTTCGCCGTCGCCTCAACGATTTTTCCTTTGGCAAACTTCAGCCGCACATTCTCAAACGACGCGCCCTGGTACACCGTCGGCGTGTTGAACGCAATCTCCCCCTCGACGCTGTTCCTCACCGGACAACTGAACACCTCGCCGTCGGGAATATTCCGCAACCCGCCGCACGCAACCGCGCCGATGCCCTTGATGGAAAACCGCAGGTCAGTGCCGGGGCCTTTAATGCGCACCCGGTCCGTCCGGTCCATCAGCGACTTCAATGCCTTCATGCCGGGCGCCAGCTTCGCGTAATCCAGCGTGCAAACCTTGAAATAAAAATCCTCGAACGCCTCCGTGCTCATCATCGCTTGTTGCGCCATTGCCGGTGTCGGCCAGCGTAGCACGACCCACTTGGTTTTTTGCACGCGCCGGTTTTGCACCGGACGCAGCAACCTCATCGCCAGCCGCTGACGCTCAGCGGGCACGTCGGACGACTCGAAAATATTATGCGCCCCGCGCACGGCAATGTACGCCTGCATTCCCCTCATCCGCCGCAGCTCAACGTCAGCAAGGAAGCGATATTGCTCATCAACAGCGCCCGCGAGCAACTCCCGCTGCAACCGTCCGGAATGTGTTTGCAAAAACGGAATCCCTCCGGCGGCGCGAATCTCCCGAATCAACGCCACACCGATTTCCACCGGCGCGTCAAACAACTCCACGAGCACCCTCTCCCCTTTTTTAACCGCCGTTGAATAGCGCACCAACCCGCGCGCCAACTCCGCCAAACGAGCATCTTGCATAGTCGCTTAACATAGCCGCTGACAGTGCGCGGGGAAGCGGAAAATGGCGGCAACCATGCCCTCCCTCCACGCTGACGGCGCGCGCGGTGGCGGCGGCCTTGGACATGGTCAGCGGGCAAGCCAATGATTAATCGCCTGCGCCAAGAGTTGCCCAAGCCAGACGCCGGCCAGGCACAGCGTGACGGACAGCAGGATGTTCAGCGCGGCGTGGAGCCATTGTCCGTTTTGCGCGAGGTGCAGCGTTTGCAGGCTGAAAGTGGAAAATGTGGTATAGCCGCCGAGGATGCCAATCATGAGAAAATGCCGTCCGTGATACCCGATGAGGGCGCGTCCGTCAGCGCCGCTGACAGTGGCGAGCAACCCGATGAGAAAACAGCCGCTGACATTGACGGCCAGCGCGCCGAGGGGAAGCCCCCCGCCGCACCGCGCGGTGATAAAATCCGACAACGCCAGCCGCGCCGCCGCGCCAAGGCCGCCGCCAATCATGACTGCCGCGTAACTTGATAACACGCCGCCACAATATCAGAAAACCGTCTTAATGCAAGGCACGCGACCGCGTTATGATTGCATTTTCATGGATAATTTGGCAAAGTATCCAGCCATGACGGCGATTTTGTTGGCATCAGCGGAAACGGCGCGGGCGTGGGCGGCACGAGAGCTGCCAGAGTGGGCGTTTGACAAGTTCGGCGGCGCGGAATATTGGCAGTGGGGCGCGCTGATGGTGACGGCATTGTTGGGGTTGTTGTTTCGCGGGATAACGCGCAGGTTGCTGGGATGGTTTTTGCGGTGGTCGCGCCGCTCACCGGTGGGATGGCACGCCCCGCTGATTAAGGAACTGACGGCGCCGCTGGCGATGATGGCCGCGGCGGGATTTTGGCTCGTCGCGATTTTCATGCTGGGGTTCAAGGGGCGCGCGGAGACGGCGCTGACATTCACCGCGAAGGTGTTGATTTGTCTCGCGACGATTTGGGCGTTGTACCGGCTGGCGCATGTGTTGCATTTGGTTCTGGTGAATTACGCCAGGCGCGAGGACAACAATTTGGACGAGCCGCTGGTCAACCTCATCACGCGAATTTTTAAAATCATCGTGGTGGTGATTGGCGTGCTGGTGGCGATGCAGAACCTCGGCTATCAAGTCGTGCCCGTGCTGGCGAGCCTCGGCATCGGCGGGCTGGCGGTGGCGCTGGCGGCGAAGGACACGCTGGCGAATTTTTTCGGCTCCATCATGATTATGATAGATCGGCCGTTTCGCGTGGGGCATTACATCAAGGTCGGCGCGCAGGAGGGGACGGTGGAGGAGATTGGTTTTCGCTCGACAAAAATCCGCACGCCGCAGGACTCGGTGGTGTCGGTGACGAGTTCGGAGTTGTCAACGGCAGCGGTGGAAAATCTCGGCTTGCGCCGCTGCCGCCGCGTGCGGACGACGCTGGGCGTCACCTACGACACGACTCCGGAGCGGATGACGGCGTTTGTTGACGGCATCAAGGGCGTGCTCGACGCGCAGCCGCTGTGCCGGAAAAATTATTTGGTGGCGTTCACGGAGTTCAACGGTTCAAGCCTCGACGTACTGGTGAATTTTTTCCTCGACGTGCCGGACGTGGCGGGCGAGGCGCGGGAGAAGGAGAAAATCTTTTTGGAGTTCATGCGGCTCGCGGAGCGGGTGGGGGTAAGTTTCGCGTTTCCGAGCCAGTCGGTGTACATTGAGAAGATGCCGCTGACGGTCAGCGGGCAAGGACAAAGTTAGATGGTGAGGGTCAGCAGGTCGTTTAATGCGTTTGAAAAATGATGATTGATCTCGCGAACAATCGCTGATTTATGTAATTTCACTTTTTTTTGTTGAAATTGCATGATTCAGGCGTAAGATTGGTTGATGGTTCAATCTGCTCCTGACCGTTATGTTGCCCGTGAAATCGAACGCGAAATCCGCGCCGCCGCCGCGCAGTTTCCCGCGCTGGCGGTGACCGGAATGCGCCAGACGGGCAAGACGACCTTGATCCGGCGTGTTTTTCCCGCAGCCGAGTATGTGACGCTTGACGACCCGCTGGAATGCCAGTCCGCCCGCGAAGACCCGCGCACGTTTCTCACCCGCGCGCCACAACTCATCATTGACGAAATCCAGGCACTCCCTGAATTGCTGCCGCATATCAAAATCGCCGCTGATGGTCAGCGCCGCGCCAGCGGGCGCTTTTTGCTTACCGGTTCACAGGTGTTCCCGCTCATGTCCGGTCTCGCCGAGTCACTGGCGGGACGTGTTTCCGTGCACCGGCTTCATCCGTTGTCTTGCGCGGAGATGAAATGGAGAGGCGGTTTGCCGCCGGATAATTTTCAAAAAATTTTCAACGGTTTCTATCCCGAGGTGGCGGTTCACGGGGCGGACCGCCACCGTTTTTTCGCCGCCTATGTGCAAACTTATCTCGAGCGGGATTTGCGCCTGCTCGCCGCGGTGCATGACTTGCGGTTGTTTCAAACATTTGTGGAATTACTCGCCGCCCGTGTCGGCGGTTTGTTGAATCTCAGCGAAATTTCCAAGGAAGCCGGGGTGAGTTTTTCCACCGCGCAACGCTGGTTGTCACTGCTGGAAAGCGCCGGCCTGGTGTTCCTGTTGCGGCCGTGGTCGCGCAACCTCACGCGCCGCGCCACGAAGTCGCCCAAACTTTATTTTGGCGACACCGGTCTTGCCGCGTGGCTGCTTCGCTACCACGATAGCGAGACGTTGCGTCACGGACCGCAATCCGGCGCATTGTTTGAAAATTTTGTCATTCTTGAATGTCTCAAGCGCAAGGCTAATCGCGGGCTTAATTGCGAGTTTTATTTTTACCGCGATTCCAATGCGAATGAGATTGATTTGATTGCCGATTGCGGCTTCGAGGTCGCGTTGTTTGAAATCAAGCAGACTGCCACGCCGCAGCCGCAACATTTCAAAATCCTGGGCAGACTGCTGCCGCTGTTCCCCAATGCTACCGGTTATGTGGTCTCGCAAACTCCGCGCAGGCGTCAGTTCGTCGAAAGGCTGCTGTCGCTGCCGGTGCATGAGGCGCCGGATGTTTTGGGGAAAGGTTGACGGTCAGCGTCAGCGGCGTGTGGGATTGATGCATGTCGAAAGCGGTTTAGCGGCGGCGAGAATGGCATGGTTCTTTGCGTGTCTGAGCCGTTCGACTGAAAACACGGACGCGGTGCTGGGCAAAATTTTGAGAAAAGCGGAATTTTGGCGGAAAAATTCGGAGCACATTCCCGGTCCGGCGCAACGGCAAATTATCAACCTGTCGTTTGACGGTTTTGCCGGCCATTTGACGTCCGGCAAGGTGGAAAAAATTTGCAAAATTTCCCAAGACACCGCCACGCGGTTGTTGAAAGATTTGGTCGGCAAGGGCTGTTTGCAAGTCCACGGCGGAGGGCGCAGCACGCATTATGTGTTGAAATAATTGCCGCTGACAGTCAGGCAAGTTAAAAAATGAAAAATTACGCCTGACCCATGCACATATATGCTTTCATACATAAGCACACTTTTTATCTCTCAGGATTTAGCATCCTGAATTTTCAGGCAATCAGAAAAGGAACCAATGTAAGTTATTTGTTTTTTGTGTCTCCATTTTACGATTCTTGATACTAATCGTAATTCTCGGTCTAAAGTATTGGAAAAAATGTACTCGCTAGTTTGATGCTTTATTATAGAACCTCCGAAAAGTTGCATAGCTTCATCCTTGTCAATAACAAAACGGTGATCTTTGTAATGATTAACCAAATGTTCAGAAAGAGATTGTGCATTATAATTGGTGCCTAATGTTTTTCCTTCAAGTAATCGCAAGGCATACTGAGTTGCTGAATCATTGATACGCTCAAAATATCCTAATATTCCTAACTCTAATTTATTTTCTAAATATCTTGCAAACATATCAGAACTCTTTGGATTTTCTGAAACTAATCTAGCTAATGTTTGTAATGCATTTGTTAGTGCGCGGGCAGGAATTCCATTAAATTGTGGATCAATGGGGCCTAGTTCACTCATTGATCCCATGTGTATTTCGTCAGCCCCCAAAGAAAGCAATGTTGCTGCTGATTTGGCTCTTCGTGGAATATACTACAATAAATTTATTTTGAGATTTAGATTTACAATTTTTGCTAATCAAATAAGCTGGCTCAATTTGACCTCCGTGACTACCTAATATTAACATAATATCTTTATCATTCTTAAATTCTGATACAGAAGAATATATTCTATCTGAGTGTTCTTCCCCAATAGGATTAGATTGGTTAAGGAAAAGTAAAATATTGTATTTATCCATTTGAAAACGTTTTTGATGGTCATTTAGTAATAATGGTAGAGTATTTTTTAAATCATCCTCTATCTCTTTCCATGTCTTTAAGGAAAGTATTTAATCTAGTATGCGTTGAAAAAATGTCTTTTCTTCAGGTTCATTATTTTTTAGAGTAACAGGGCTATTTTCTGAAATAGCATTTGATTTTTCAGGCTTAAAATCAGTATTCATATACTGTATGATATGCAGATAACCGTTGATTTGTAAATAAAAATCGCCATTCTCATGTGCGCCAAAAAGTCTCGCGCGAGACAATATTTATTTCCATTTGGAATGGGAATATTTTGCAACTCGCTGATTATCAGCGCTGTTTTTCGTTGGTAGCTTGGCACGAGGCTTGCATATATAATCCCAGAACGCTGTCACTAACAGCGTCAGGAGATTATATTTATGAGCAAAGTACTTGGTATTGATTTGGGCACAACGAACTCGTGCATGGCGGTGATGGAAGGTGGCAAGGCGGTTGTCCTTGAAAACGCGGAGGGGGCGCGCACGACGCCGTCGGTGGTCGCGTTCACGAAGACGGGGGAAAGGCTCGTCGGGCAGGCGGCGAAACGGCAGGCGGTCACGAACTCGAAAAATACGGTTTTTTCGGTGAAGCGGCTCATCGGCAGAAAATTTTCGGAGATTGGCGAGGAGATTAAGCGGCTTCCTTACAAGGTGGTTGAGGGCAAGAACGGCGCCGCTGCGGTTGAGGTCACGGTCGGCGGCGAGAGCAAGGTCTATACGCCGGAGGAGGTTTCTTCGTTCATTCTCGCCAAATTGAAGGCTGATGCTGAGGCGAAGCTCGGCGAGAAGATCACGCAGGCGGTCATCACGGTGCCGGCGTATTTTAATGACAGTCAGCGGCACGCGACGAAGGACGCGGGGAAAATCGCGGGGCTGGAGGTTTTGCGGATTATCAACGAGCCAACGGCGGCGTCGCTGGCGTATGGGTTGGAGAAAACGAAGGACGAAAAAATCGCGGTGTATGACCTCGGCGGCGGGACGTTTGATATTTCGGCGCTGTCCATCGCTGACGGTGTGTTTGAGGTGCTGGCGACGAACGGCGACACGCATCTCGGCGGCGATGACTGGGACAACGCGCTGATTGACCACATCGTCAGCGAGTTCAAGAAGGACAGCGGGATTGATTTGCACAGCCAGTCGGACGCGATGCAGCGCATCAAGGAGGAGGCGGAGAAGGCGAAGATTGCGCTGTCGTCGTCGCAGGAGTTTGAAATTAATCTGCCGTTCATCACGGCGGACCAGACGGGGCCGAAGCACATTCAGTTGAAGCTGACGCGCGCGAAGTTGGAGCAACTCACGGAGAGGCTCGCGGAGAAAACCATCAAGCCGGTCGAGGCGTGTTTGCGCGACGCGAAGCTGAGCAGCAGCGAGATTAACGAGCTGGTGCTGGTCGGCGGCATGACGCGGATGCCGAAGATTGTTGACATCGCGCGGCGCATTGTCGGCAAGGAGCCGCACAAGGGCGTCAACCCCGATGAGGTTGTGGCGGTGGGCGCCGCGGTTCAGGGCGGCGTGTTGCGCGGCGAGGTGGATGATGTGTTGTTGCTCGACGTGACACCGCTGACGCTGAGCATCGAGACGCTGGGCGGCCAGTCCACGCCGATGATTCCGCGCAACACGACGATTCCGACGAAGAAGACGAATGTCTTTAGCACGGCGTCTGACAGTCAGCCGGGGGTGGAGATTCACATTTTGCAGGGCGAGCGGCCGCTGTCGCGGGACAACAAGTCGCTGGGCAAGTTCCATCTCGACGGGATTCCGCCGGCGCCGCGCGGGGTGCCGCAGATTGAGGTGACGTTTGACATTGACGCGAACGGCATCCTGAACGTCAGCGCGAAGGACCTCGGCACGAACAAGGAGCAGAAGATTTCCATCACCGGTAGCAGTGGTCTGGACAAGAGCGAGATTGAGCGGATGGTGAAGGAGGCGGAGACGCACGCTGAGGATGACAAGAAGGCGAAGGAGAAAGTAGAAATTCGCAACCAGGGCGACAACCTCGCGTTCCAGGCGGAAAAATTGGTGAAGGACAACGGCGACAAAATCGGCGAGGAGGGCAAGAAGGGGATTGAGGAGTTGGTTGCCAAGTTGCGCGAGACGCTGAAGGGCGAGGACACGGACGCCATCAAATCGGCGACGGAGGCGCTGACGGTGAAGATACAGGAGGTTTCGACGGAGTTGTACAAACAGGCGTCGGCGAACGTGAACGCGCAACACGGCGGCGCCGCTGCCGGTGACCAGCCCGCTGACGCTGAGCCGAAGCAGGCGAAGCCGGGGGATGATGTGATTGACGCGGAGATTGTGGATGATGGGAAGAAGTGAGTTATAATCCAAATTTCAAAGTGGTCGAATTCGACCACTTTGAAAAGAGGAACCGCAAAAGATTATGAATATTTGGGCAAAAAAATATTTGTGTGGTCTTGCCTTTGCCGCAGGATTGATCATGGTAGTAGACCACAATCAAGCATTAGCTGGTTCTTCGATAATGGTGAGCATCAGCATTGTGGTTGGAGCGTGGATGATTGCCGCTGCCATTGACCGAAATGCAAAAAAATAATCTTTGTGCTCTATGTGTTCTTTTGTGGCAAATAATTTGGTCAGCGGTAATTGTGATTTTAATTATGGCGAATTTGCCATAATTAAACCCACCGAATTCGGTGGGTTTAAAAACGTGAGCAACAGCGAATGCAAATTTTGCACTCAGTGAGTGCAAAATTGAACTGATGAAATAAGTGGTGAGAACATATGAACTTAGACAGGCAGATTTTTGACAGGCAGATTTTTGACAGGCAGATTTTCCAGACAGCGTCTGGAAAATTGCTGACCGTCAACAGCTTCGCTGCCGTTGATGGTCACAAAAGGGGGCGAATTCGATCCCTTTAACCGTATGGAAATCCATACGGTTAGAATTTGGCGAGACAATGGGAAGTAACATGGCGAAAAAAGAAACCATAACCGTGCAAGGTACGGAGATAGTCTTGTTCTCGAAAGAGAAAGAAGATTATGTTTCACTGACCGACATGGCAAAGCACAAAAATGCCGAAGCTACAGGTGTGGTCATTTCGCACTGGATGAGTACTCGCTATACCATCAAATTCATGGGCATTTGGGAGCAAATTCACAATCCCATTTTTAATGTTACGGAATTCGGTAACATTAAAAATGAGAGTGGAGACAATGGTTTTGTTCTTACATCCAAGCAGTGGATTGAAAGAACACGAGCTGTTGGAATTGTTGCTAAACCGGGACGCTATAATGGCGGGACTTTCGCCCATAGAGATATTGCCTTTGAATTTGCCTCATGGTTAAGTCCTGAGTTTAAGTTTTATCTCATTAAAGAATTTCAACGTCTCAAAGAAGAAGAAACAAAAAGCAAATCCATCGAATGGAACCTGCAACGCACGCTTTCCAAAATCAACTACCGCATCCACACCGATGCCATCAAGGAACACATTATCCCGCTGCTCGTCACCAAAGAACAAATCAGCTACGTCTATGCCAACGAAGCCGACTTGCTCAACGTGGCGTTGTTCGGCAAAACGGCAAAACAATGGCGCGACGCCAACCCCGATGAACAAGGCAACATCCGCGATGCCGCCGCGCTTGAACAACTCGTGGTGCTCTCGAACATGGAAAGCATCAACGCGCTGCTGATTCAACAAGGTTTGCCGCAAAGCCAGCGGATTGTGCAACTGAACAATGTGGCGATTACGCAAATGAAATCGCTCATGGAAAACAAAGGAATAAA
The DNA here is from genome assembly GCA_031279715.1 of Verrucomicrobiales bacterium. GTDB lineage: Bacteria > Verrucomicrobiota > Verrucomicrobiia > Methylacidiphilales > JAAUTS01 > JAIRPN01. The sequence goes on from JAITHY010000021.1 coordinate 11,188, forward strand.
ACTACTAAAGGAAAAATGACCAAACACTTTCGTGACCCTCAGCGGCTCCGCTGCCGCTGAGGGTGAACAAACGAAAACTCAACAATAGAAAGATAAACTGAAACTTATGGCAAACATCAAGTTCAAACCCGTTGGCGACCGCGTGTTGGTTCAGCCCATCGAGGAGCAGGAAGTCAAAAAGGGCGGCATCATCATCCCTGACACCGCCAAGGAAAAACCGCAGGAAGGCAAAATTGTCGCCCTCGGCAACGGCAAAAAGGACGAGGCCGGCAAGATCATCCCGTTCGAGGTCAGCAAAGGCGACCGCGTGCTTTACAGCAAGTACGGCGGCACCGAAGTCACCCTCGACGGCGACAAGTACCTCATCCTGCGCGAGGACGACATCCTCGGCATCATTGAATAAAAATTAAAAAATGGAGAATAATTAAAACTATGGCAGCTAAACAATTGTTATTTGAAGAAGCCGCCCGCCAGGGTCTCTTGCGCGGTGTGGAAAAACTCGCCCGCGCGGTGAAAGCCACGATGGGTCCCGGCGGACGCAATGTCGTCCTCGACAAAAAATTCGGCTCCCCGACCATCACCAAGGATGGCGTCACTGTCGCCAAGGAAATTGAGTTGGAAGACCGCTACGAGAACATCGGCGCGCAACTCGTCCGTGAAGTCGCCAGCAAAACCAGCGACATCGCCGGCGACGGCACCACCACGGCGACCGTGTTGGCGGAGGCGATTTACAAGGCCGGCTTGAAGCACGTCACCGCCGGCGCGAACCCGACCGATTTGAAGCGCGGCATTGACAAAGCCGTCGAGGTTGTCGTCGAGGAACTCGCGAAGATTTCCAAAAAAGTGAAGGATAAAGAGGAAATCAAACAAGTCGCGACTGTCAGCGCCAACTGGGACCACACCATCGGCGAAATCATCGCTGACGCTCTGGACAAAGTCGGCAAAGACGGCACCGTCACCGTCGAGGAAGCGAAGTCCATCGAGACCTCGCTTGAGGTTGTCGAGGGTATGCAATTCGACAAGGGCTACCTCTCGCCGTACTTCGTCACCGACGCTGAGGCTCAGGAGGCCGTGCTCGAAAACGCGTACATCCTCATCAACGAGAAAAAAATCTCCAGCATGAAGGACTTGCTCCCCGTGCTCGAGAAAGTCGCCAAGAGCGGCAAGCCGCTGCTGATCATCGCGGAAGAAGTCGAAGGCGAAGCCCTCGCGACGCTGGTGGTCAACAAACTGCGCGGCACGCTGCAAGTGGCCGCCGTCAAGGCGCCCGGCTTCGGCGACCGCCGCAAGGCCATCCTCGAAGACATCGCCGTCCTCACCGGCGGCAAGCTGTTGAGCGAAGACCT
>JAITHY010000033.1 GCA_031279715.1 Verrucomicrobiales bacterium
GGCATCTTGCAACCGTACGTGAAAATCAGCGGCGTCGAACAAGTGAGCACCGGCGGAAAAGTCCGCGCCAGCGGCGGAGAATGGCGTCCGAACCTCGACGGCGCCCGCGCGGAAATCGGAGCCGGCCTCATCTGGAAACTCAACACCGCCCATCAACTCAGCCTCGACTACGAGGCGAGCTTCGGCGACAAGTTCACCAAACCCTGGGGCCTCAACGCAGGTTATCGCTATCAGTTTTGAAAAAACAATCCACAGATTGACACGGATTGCGCAGATTTTTAAAAATAAATCATCTGCGCAATCCGTGAAATCTGTGGATAAAAAACTTTCTTCGTGTCTGGAGTTTTATTCCGCCGCAACTTTGAGTTTTTCCAGCGACGCTTTGGTCAGGCCAAGTTGTTTCAAAATTTGCGGGTCACGGTCAGCGGCTTGCACGATGACGCGGCAGGCGGCGCTGACGGTCAGTTCCGGCACGGCGGCGAGGTCATCGTCAGCGGGCGGTTGCGCGGCGGCGGTGAGTTCGGGGGGCAAGTCTTTGGGCGTGATGGTGTCGCCGTTGGCCAGGACGGCGGCGCGCTGGATGCTGTTTTCCAATTCGCGCACGTTGCCGGGCCAACTGTACGACGTGAGAATGGCCAGCGCGTCCTCGGAAATTTTCACCGGGCCGCCGTTGTTGCGCCGGCGCCATTTGTTCATGAAAAACGTGACCAGGCCGCCGACATCGCCGAGCCTCATCCTCAGCGGCGGAAGGTTGATGCTGAAGACATTGAGGCGGTAGAACAGGTCCTCGCGGAACTGCCTCTGGCGCGAGGCTTCCCACAGGTTGCGGTTGGTCGCGGCGATGATGCGGACGCTGACCTTGACGGGCTTGCTGCCGCCTACGCGCAGCAGTTCGCCGTCTTGCAAAACGCGCAGTAATTTCGACTGCACCGCCAGCGGCATCTCGCCGATTTCGTCGAGGAACAGCGTGCCGCCGTCGCATTGCTCGAAGCGGCCGATGCGCTGCGCCATCGCGCCGGTGAAGGAGCCTTTTTCGTGGCCGAACAGCTCGCTCTCTAGCAAGTTTTCGGGAATGGCGGCGCAGTTGATGGCCATGAACAGCGCGTGGCTGCGCTTGCTGTTGGCGTGGATGGCGTGGGCGACGAGTTCCTTGCCGGTGCCGCTCTCGCCGGTGACGAGCACGGTGGCGTCGGTTGGCGCGACCTGGCCGATGAGTTTGTAAATTTGTTGCATCGCTGACGATGAGCCGATGATGCCGCCGGCGTCGGCGGCGGCGCCGCTGACGGTGAGCAGGTTGTCGGCGTTCAACTCCTGCGCGGCGCGGAGGGCGCGTTTGAGCAGGTCTTTGAGTTGCGGGATTTCAAACGGCTTGAGCGTATAGTCGAACGCGCCGAGCTTCATGGCTTCAATGGCGGTTTGCGAGGTGCCGTAGGCGGTCATCATGATGACGATTTGCCGGGGCTTGACACGGCGGATTTCGCGGAGCACGTCGAGGCCGTTTTCTCGGCCCATGCGGATGTCCATGACCACGACGTCGGGATGTTCCTTTTGCAACACGCGCAGGCCGGCCTGACCGTCAGCGGCGGTGACGACGCTGACGTTGTCCTTGGCGAGGAGCCGTTCAAAGGAATAATGCACGTCGGTTTCGTCGTCTATGATGAGAATTTTTTGCTTGGGGGCGTCGGGCATAATTTTTTATTAAACCACGAATGGACACGCATGAATACGGATTTTTTTTGAGTCGCTGATGGTCAATACACCAAAATCCCCAGCGCCAGCAGCAGCGCGCCGAAAGTCACGCCGGCGGCGGCGGCGAATTTGGCGCGGCGGGAAGTTTGGAAAATCCAGGCCAGCGCGTCGCGCAGCAAATAGGGCGAGGCGACGAGGGCGATGCCGGCGATGATGTAGGCGTAGGCGCTGACGGTCACGACCAGTTTAATCCAGCGGTCGTCAAGAAAAGCGGCGTCGAGGAGGACGTTGGCGAACAGAAGCAGCAATGCGCCGAGGGCGCGGACGGCGAGAAACTCGCGCACGAAGACAATCATGCCCACTGTCAGCGCCATCGTGGCGACAAGGAATAAATTTTGGTACGGGGCGAAGTCCATCAAATCGGCGTTGAGAATGAGCCAGCCGAACCACAGCCCCGCTGTGACCATCAGTGCGATTCCGGCGGGATAATTGCGCGGAAAGGCGCGCAGCAAACGCTGACAGTCGGCGGCGCGCCACAGCGCCCAACCGTGGCTGAATACGTACGCCACCCCCAGGGCGATGGCAACATGTTGCAAAGTGAATGAGTAAATCATGCCGGAGGAAAGCGTAGGGCATAACCGCCAAAGCTCAAACTGGAATTTTGCTCATACCGGCTCGCCGTAGAAGGTGAAGTTGGTGTGGTCGGTGATTTTGACGGGGATGATTTTGCCGCGCAATTCCGCGCCGCCGCTGATGATGACCGGCTTGTTCGTCCGCGTGCGGCCCGCTGACCGTGACGCTTTTGTGCGGCTCGGCCCCTCGACCAGAATTTCCACCGTCCGCCCAAGCAGCGCGGCGGCATGGTCGGCGGCGATAACGTCAATCACACCCAGCAGGTCTTTGTTGCGAAAATCCCTCACCTCCCCGGCGACTTGGTCCGGCAGCGCCGCCGCCGGCGTGCCGCGCCGTTCGGAGTAGCGGAAGATGAAGGCGTTGTCAAAACGCACCTCTTCGACCAGGCGGCGCGTGGCGTCATAGTCAGCGTCGGTCTCGCCGGGAAAACCGACGATGATGTCCGTCGTGATGGCCATGTCCGGGCGCGCGGCGCGAATGTCAGCGACGAGCCGGCGGTATTGTCCGGCGGTGTAGGCGCGGCGCATCGCCTTGAGAATGCGGTCGCTGCCGGATTGCAAGGGCAGATGAATATGCTCGCAAAGTTTGGGCAGCTCGCGGAATGCCTGGAGCAAATCCCTTTTGTAACCAATCGGGTGCGGCGAGGTGAAGCGGATGCGCTCAAGGCCGTCGATTTCTTCCAACGCATAGAGCAGTTGCGTGAACGGCGTCCTGCCGCTGACGGCGGGGAATTCGTGCCGCCCGTATTGGTTGACGATTTGACCAAGCAGGGTGATTTCCTTCACACCGCCAGCGGCCAGCGCGCGCGCCTCGCTGACGATGTCGGCGATGGGCCGGCTGCGTTCCGCGCCGCGCGTGAACGGGACAATGCAGAACGCGCAGCGCATATTGCACCCCTGCATGATGGACACGAACGCCGTCGCGCGGCTCACCATCGGCGGGTGGTCTTTGATGGCGTTTTGCGAGCCGGGTTCCTCGGCAATGTCAACAATCGCGCCGCGCAAATCATCCATGTCGGGATTTCGCCGCGCCAGCAGCCGGTCGACATAATCGGCGACCTTGTGGTATTTTTGCGTGCCGACGATGAGGTCAACCTGCGGCGCCAGTTTGGCCAACTCCCCGCCGCGGCTTTGCGCCATGCAACCCATGAAGCCGATAATCAGCGCCGGATTGCGCCGCTTGCGGCCTTGCAAACTTTGCATGCGCGCGATGGCTTTTTGCTCCGCCATGTCACGCACGGAGCACGTGTTGAGCAGCACAATGTCAGCGTCCGCCTCACGGTCAGCGGCGGCGTAACCGCGCTCCGTCAGCGCCACGGCGACCTGCTCCGAGTCGCGCTCGTTCATCTGGCAACCGTAGGTTTTGATGAAAAATTTACTCCCCCTCGCCGCCATAATTCTCTTCCCAATGATCCCGCGCCTCATCCTCGGCGCGTTTTTTTTCAATCCAGCCGACACAGAAAATGCTCGCCTCGTACAACAAATACATTGGCACCGCCATCGCTCCCAGTGACCAGGGGTCGGTGGTCGGCATCATGCATGTTGTGAAAATGAAAATAACCAGAAACGCGTGCCGGCGGTATTTGGCGAGGAATTTTTTGGAGACGATGCCGAGCTTGGCGAGAATGACGATGACCAGCGGCAACTCAAACGACACGCCGAAGGCGATCAGCAGTTGCACGATGAAGCCAAGATATTCGTCCAGCGCCCAGAGCACGCGCTGCTCGGTGAAATCGCCGAGGTCCATCAGGTACGTCAGCGTTTGCGGCAAAATCAGAAAATAACAAAACGCCACGCCGCCGAGAAACAGCACCGCGCCGACGCTGAAGGTGGGGATGAGCAGCCGTTTTTCGCGCGCCGTCAGCGCCGGCAAAATGAACTGTCCGACAAAAAACAGCACGAACGGCAGCGCCAGTATCAGCCCGCCCATCAGCGCGGTTTGCATGATGGTGTTGAGCGGGGACATCGGCGTGTTGGCAACGAGCAAATCGCTCATGGCCAGTTTTTTTTCCGCCGCCGCCACCGTCAGCGGATGCCTGAGAATATCGAGGATGTACTTGACGAAGCCAAGGCACAGGCCCATGCACACGATCAGCGCGAGGATGGACTTGAAGAGCATTTTCCGCAAGTCCTCAAGGTGTTCGAGAAAAGGTTTGGAGCTGTCGTTAATCACAGACAAAAATTAAACCATGAATTTTCACAAAAGTCAGGCGGCAAATTATCGGTTGTCTCGGAAAAACGGCCGACCCAAATGAACGCCGATAAAAAACTCACTCCTCCTCCGGCTCATCGCCAGCGGCGGGGATTGGCGTGAAGAAGCGGATGAAGGAAGCGCCGGCGCCGGTTTCGTAAAAAATGAGGTGGCAATCGCGGAGGACGCGGCGCTGGTGAATGAGGACGGGGAGGTGACGGTCAGCGACTTGCACGGTCAGCGTGACGAGGGGCTTTTGCCCGCTGAGGGTGAGAATTTGCCCGCAGGGAATGTCGATGGGTTCCGGATTGGCAAGGAGCCGCAGGGTTTGGTTGGGAATCAAATTGACCAGGTGGTAACGCAGGCGCGGCTCGTCTTTGGGCGGGGTGAGGTCGAGCGGGAATAATTTTACGTTCGGGAATGCCGCATGGCGTCTGGAATTTTTATCCGCTGACGGTGTGAAATCGCCGTGGATGACGAGCGCCTGGCGCGAACGCGGCTGGTAGTTCATGGTCAGCGAGCGTTCTTTTTCGCCACGCAGATCCTTGATTTGGTAAACGACAGCGGCGCGGTCAGTGGCGGATCCGCCGGTGTACAGGCCTTGCGGGAAAAAAGGGTAAAACGGCCGGCCGTCGATGGTGACGGAGATTGCGGGGACGCTGGTGGCGTTGATGAGATAAACCTCCTGCGCTGACGATGAGGCCAGGGCCAGCAGCCCGCCAAGCACCCACGTCCGCGCCAATTTATTGCTGATAGACATAGATAATCCTCGGCTTGAACACGGTTTTCTCACCGTCAGTTTTTTCCGGCTCAAGGCTGACGATGGCGGTTAAAAAAGTCACCGCGGCGACCTGACCGTCAGCGGCGAGCGCCTGGCCGACGGCGCACACGCGGTAGTTGCGCGATTGCACAGTGACGAGGTTGCAGAATTTTGCAAAAGCCTCCTCGCGCGCGCGGTCCATCACCAGCGGCGGCTCATCGGCAGCGCCCCGGCCGAGGTTGGGCTGGCAGGCGTCGGCGCGGTTGAGCGCGGGCAGGACGCGGTGCAAATCGGACAGTTTTTTAAACGGGGATTTTTGGCGTTCGCTGATGATGACGTCCGCCAGCTTCGGCGCGTTGAGTTTGCCGGCGGCGTCGGCAACGCCCTCGTCGGATTTGATTGCAATACCGTAAAACAGCGCCGTCAACACCTCGCGCGGCGCTGTGTTGATGTTGATGCGTCCCGCCATGCGCGGATAGTCACCGTCAGCGTCCACGGGATTGACGGTGAAAATATCCAATAATTCCAACGCCCGCTGACCGTCACGGTCCCAGTGGGAAAACTCCGGCTGCCCGACGCGCAACGTTCGCCCGCCGCCGCTGACAAACACGCTCGCGGGGGTGCCGCCCCTGGGTGCCTGGCCCTCGTTATTCGCTTGCGCGGGGTCGAAAATGTGGCCGAGTTCGCCGATGGAAATCATCTTGTTTTTGCGAATAAAAAACGGCGCGTTCGGCGCGTCACGGCCGGCGTCGTAGGGTGACGGCACCTGGTCGGGCGCGATGTTGATGCCGCCGGGCGCAAGGCCTGGCGCGGGATTGGCGCGAATGTAATCACGCGACGCCCAGGCGGTGACAAAATCCTGCGTGTAAGGAAACACGCCGTCGCGCGGATTGCGCCCGTTCCAGAAAGTGCTGTTCGCGTAGGAAGTGTCGGCGCTGACGGTGGCGCCCCAATCGTAGTTGCCAAGGTAAGTCGCGCGCGGGTCGCCGACGACATTGTAGTTGTTGTAGGTCGGGATGGACGTGACCTGATAGTGGACTTTGCCAAGTTCAAGCGTTTTGGCATTGCGCACCATGCCGCTGGTGGTGACGCCGGGCGCGACGGGGGCGCGGCGGTTCATGTCAACGCGCGCGCCGTTCCAGAAAAACTCAAACGGCTCGTGCGTGGTCTGGTCGGCGGAATCCGCGGGAGATCCGGCCCAGCGCGGGCCGCCGGCGCTGACAGTCGGGCTGGCGAATGTCTGGCTGACGGGGGCGAAGGGGATGACTTTAAATTCGTTTGGACGGACGGTCAGTTCATCGTCAGCGGCGGTGTCGTAGTCCTCAAACGGCGTGACGATGCCGGCGCCGAAGGTGACGCGTTGACGATTGGCAAGCTTGATGCGCGCCCTGCCGCTGACGCTGACGGTGTGGGGATTCCACACTTGCACATAGGCGCGGGTTTGGATGACGCCGCCGCCGGTCCAAAGGTATTGTTCCGCGACGCTGACGACGAGCGGAAACAGTCCGCGCCCGGCGGGTTCGCCGTCGTTGACGGCGGTGCAGACGGTGTCCGGATCGACGTAATCGACGATGGAGGAGGCGAGGCGGTTGAGGTAACGGCGCTGATGGTCGGCGGACTCGCCGCTGAGGCTGGGGTCCCGCTTTTTAAATTCGGGAAGATTTTTGTCAATAATCTCGGCGATTTTTTCAGCGCGCTGGCGTGGCGCGAGGTCGCTGTCGGCGGCGAGGTCATTGAGGTTGTATTTCGGCCTGCCCGCCTCCGGCATGTTTTCAGGGATGACGTCTTCATTGTCAGCGCCGCGCAAGCCGAAGAAATGCTTCAGCTCTTCGCGGCGTCCGGAGCTGTCCAGCGCTTGCGCGAACGCCAGTGGTGTTGCGGGTAATTTTGGAAAAGTTTGCAATAATTTTTGCTCGGCTTGGGTGAGGAGTCCGCCGTCGGCGGCGATTTCGTCCGGGAGCCGTCCGTATTGGTCACGGTCAGCGGCGCGGTGCAGGCGCGCGTCAAGCCGCGCTTCCTCGTCAAGGATTTGGTAGCCGTAGCGCGCCGCCACACCGGAGTCGTTTTTTAATTCCAGCAGTTTGACTGTGAAATCCGGCGCGGGCGCGGCGCTGACGATGAGGCCGGCGCGGTTCAAATTCGCGCCGTCGCGTTCCTGGAACAGCGCGGCGGGCGCGGCGTCATCGTCAGCGGCGAACGGCTCAATGCGCGTGGAAATGAGCGGATGAATTTTTCCGCCGCCGCTGATGATGAGGATGGGCGAGAGGCCGGCAAATTCCGTCGGCGGCGCAAGCTGGCTGGTGATGAAAACGCGCCCGGCGGCACCGCTGACGGTGACGGCATTTAGCAGCCGCGAGGTGGCGTCGCTCAGCGCGGCGCGGGCGGCCCAATCGGCGCGGATTTTGTCGGTGTGCCGGGCGTTGGCGCCGAGATTGAGACGCGCCATGGTCAGCGCCAGCGCCACCAGCGCGGTGAGCGATGTGATGACGGCGAGCGTGACCGGCAGGGAGAAGGCGTGTTTATCGGCCGGGGACGCTGACGGTGAATTCATGGGTTAAATTCCCTTCTTGGAAGTTGAGTGATATTTCCAGCAAGGCGGGGCGCGCGGTCAGCGGTGATTCCGTCATGGCCGAGGCGTCGGCGCGCAGGGCGCGGATGCGAAACGCGCGGACGCCGGCCAGCAGCGGCTCGTTTTGCGCGGCGACGGCGGGGAACAGCGGTGTGGCGGGGTCGAGCGCGTGCGGCAGGAAACCGCCACTGAGGCTCTGCCAGGTCGCGCCGTTGTTTTTGAAATAACGGAGGAGTTGACGGCTGGTGTTGAGATAGTAGCCGACGGCGCACAGTTCGCCGGAGCCGAAGGCGGGATGGTTGGTGAAAAAGAACACGCTGTCAGCGGGTGGCGGCGGGCTTGGCATTTGAATAATTTCCGGCGGCGGGTTGAGGAACAGCGGGGTGTCGGCGTTGATGACAGCGTGGCGAAAATCGTTGAGCAAAACGCGGGTGGCGTCGCGGACATGGCGGTGGTGGTCGGCTTGCCGGCGGGAATGCGTGGTGGCGCGGAGCGAGAGTTGCAGACAGGTTGCGGCGGCAAGGAGGATGATGGAAAGAATGGCGAAACTGACGAGCAGTTCTGTCAACGTGAAGGCGGCGGCTGACGGCGTGGGTTTCATGGCGTGAGGAGCAGGGTGTTGAAATGCCTGCGGTTTCTGGCGTGACGCGGCGCGGCGCCGGGCCACTCGATGGTGACATTGAGGACGGTCAGTCCGGGATTGGGCGGCTCAGGTTCAGCGAGGTG
>JAITHY010000039.1 GCA_031279715.1 Verrucomicrobiales bacterium
ATCGTCTGGCAAATCGACGAGTCCAACCAACTCCACCTCGACTACGAGGCGAGCTTCGGTGACAAATACGACAAGCCCTGGGGCCTGACCGCAGGCTTCCGCCACCAGTTCTAAAAGCAATTCATCCACAGATTGACGCGGATTGCACAGATTTAAAAAATAAATAATCTGTGTAATCCGCGAAATCTGTGGATGTTTTCATTTAAAAACCCAGCGAGCAATAAACTGACTTTGCGTTTAGAGTTTCAACGCGGACTTGCGTCGTGGAAAAAATTATCCTAACATCCTCCGCCTTATGAGTTGGCAAGGGGTCATTGAACAATATCGGCGGTATTTGCCGGTCAACGAACAAACCAAGGTCGTCACGTTGTTGGAGGGCAATACGCCGCTGATTCCCGTGCCGCGCTTTGTGGACGCGATTGGCGGCAGGTTTGAATTGTATGTCAAACTGGAGGCGCTGAACCCCACCGGCTCGTTCAAAGACCGCGGTATGACGATGGCGATGACCGCCGCCAAGACGCGCGGTGCCGGGGTCGTCGTCTGCGCCAGCACGGGGAACACGTCAGCGTCAGCGGCGGCTTACGCGGCGCGAGCGGGGTTGCGGGCGGCGGTGGTGCTGCCACACGGCAAAATCGCCATGGGCAAACTCGCGCAAGCGCTCATCTACGGCGCACGCATCGTGCCGATTGACGGCAATTTCGACGACGCGCTGAACATGGTGCGCGCGCTTGGCGACCAGCCCGGTGTTGAAATTGTCAACTCCATCAACCCGCAGCGTATTGAGGGACAAAAAACCGCCGCCTTTGAAATTTGCGACACGCTTGGTCGCGCGCCCGACTTCCATTTCATCCCTGTCGGCAACGCCGGCAACATCACCGCCTATTGGAAAGGGTACAAGGAATATCACGCTGACGGCCAGGTTAAGACGCTGCCGCGCATGTTCGGCTGGCAAGCCGCCGGTTCCGCGCCCATCGTTGAAAACCGCGTCATTGAAAAACCGGAGACCGTCGCCACCGCCATCCGCATCGGCAATCCCGCAAGCTGGTCGCAAGCCGCCGCCGCCCGTGACGAATCCAACGGTGTCATCGGCAGCGTGAGCGACGGGGAAATTTTGCGCGCCTACCAACTCATCGCCGCTCGCGAGGGTATTTTTGTCGAACCCGCCAGCGCCGCGTCCCTCGCCGGTGTCATCAAGGCCAACGCCGCCGGAACAATTCCCGCTGACAGTGTCCTCACCGCGACCCTGACCGGGCACGGCTTGAAAGATCCGGACGCCGCCATCGGCGTCAGCGACCAGTTGATGAGTCCGGTACGGCCGTCACTGTCAGCGGTATTGGAGGCGATTCAAAATTAAAGCCCCGCCCAATCGCGCAACGCGTTCATCCACAGCGGATGCTCGTTGAGGCAGGGGATGAGTTGAAAAGTTTGGCCGCCGCGGGCGAGGAAATGACGTCGGCCGGTGAGTCCGATTTCCTCCAGTGTTTCGAGACAATCAGCGACGAAGGACGGGCAGACGACGGCAATGTTTTTCACGCCACTGTCAGCGAGGCGGATGAGCTCCTTGTCCGTGTACGGCTCGCACCACGGCTCCCCGCCAAAGCGGGATTGGAACGAGGTGGAATACCCGCCTGCCGGCAGCGCGAGGCGGCGGGCGGTTTGCTCGGTGGTGAAGTGGCATTGTTCGCGATAATCGGCGTCGTCGTTGGGGAAACGGTGTCGCAAATGGCGTTGCGGAACGCCGTGGTAACTGAACAACAGATAATCGCTGACGGTGAGATGTTCGCGAATGCTCACGGTCAGCGCGTTCAAGTAAGCGGGCTGGCGGTAGAACGGCGGCAGCGGGGCGAGACGGACGTTCCAGCGCAGTTTTGACAGCTCGGCGCGGGTTTTTGCGACGGCGGTTTCCCAGGTGGAAACGGTGTAATGCGGGTAGAGCGGAATGAGCAAAATTTCCTCAAGTTGCGGATGGGCCGCGCGCAGTTCCGCGAGGGCGCCGGCGATGGACGGTTTGCCGTAACGCATGCCGAGCGCGACAGGCCGCGCGGTTTGTTGTTGCAAGGCGCGTTGTAAATTTTTCGCGGCCACGGTCAGCGGCGAGCCTTGCGATGTCCAGATTTTTTGGTAATTGCGGGCGCTGACGGCCGGGCGGCGCGGCAGGATGAGGCAGTTGACGACGAACCAGCGCGTGAGCAAGCCGCTGTCGATGACGTGTTCGTCCATGAGAAATTCGCGCAAATAACGGCGCACGTCCGCCGCTGACGGTGAGTCTGGCGAGCCGAGGTTGACGAGCAGCACGGCGCGATGGTTCATGGTCAGCGAGGATAGATAATCAGCCGGAAATGTAACACTCTAAATTCCCTTGTTTACGCTTGATTTTGTTTGTAAAAAAAATACCTTGCATATCATGAAATGGCTGGTGATTTTTGGGGTGGTGTGGCTTTCAACGTTGGCGGCGCGGGCGGTGTTGGTCAATGGCAGTGTGCAGCCAAATTCGCCGACTGTCAGCGGCTGGACTTCAGGCTGGGGCAACGGCAGCGTGACCGGCTGGGATTACGTTGGCTGGACCGGCGGGGCCAGCGGCGTGTATCTCGGAAATGGCTGGGTCATCACGGCGGCGCATGTGGGGCAGTACTCCACCAACTTCATCCTCAGCGGCACGGCTTACAGCATTATTCAGGAGAGCGTTACCGCGGCGTCCTTCGGTGGGGCGGATTTGTTTATGATGCAATTGTCCGTCTCGCCTGATTTGCCGGACTTGGCAGTCAGCAACAGCGCGGTGTCCCTCGACAGCAACGTGGTGGTGATTGGCCACGGCGACGGCGCCGGCGCCAATACCAAATCGTGGGGGCAGAGCACTGTGAGCGGGAAGCAGACGGTGGCCAACTTGGGTTACACAACGGAGTCGTTTGTTGTGGCAAGCGGCACGGTCGAGGGCATTACCGGCGATTCCGGTGGCGCGGGTTTTGTGTGGCGGGATGGGCAATGGGAACTGGCCGGACTGATGTTCGCCGTCGGCGCCGTGGGGGAGAAGCATGCGATTGCACTGTCGGATTTTCAAAGTTACCTCGCCACGATCAACGCGACGTTGTTGCTCGATTTTCAACAAATTCCCGAACCATCCGCCTGGGCGCTGATGGTGACGGGCGCGGGCCTCGTGCTGTCACTGTCAGCGGCGCGGCGGCGGAAATAGTTGCACTTTCGGCCGTGTCGGGGAAAATGTTGCGTTGTGACTTCCCGTGATAGATTTCTAAAGGCGCTCAGGTGCGAGGCGTTGCCGCGCCCGCCGCTGTGGCTGATGCGGCAGGCGGGACGGTATTTGCCGGAGTACCGGGCGTTGCGGGCGCGGCATTCTTTTCTTGAACTGGCGCGGACGCCGGAGTTGGCCGCGGAGGTGACGTTGCAGCCGCTCAAACGTTACGCGCTGGACGCGGCGATTATTTTTTCGGACATTCTCGTGGTGCCGGAGGCGATGGGGCTGCCGTTTTTGTTTCGGGAGCAAGGCGGGATTGAGATGGCCTTCACGGTCAAGTCGCGCGCGGATTTGGCGCGGCTCACTGTCAGCGGCGCGGCGAAAAAATTGCACTATGTCACCGAGGCGATCGGGCTGGTGCGCGCGCGGTTGGGAAACGAGCGGGCGTTGCTGGGATTTTGCGGGTCGCCGTGGACGCTGGCGGCGTACATGGTGAACGGTGGCGCGGGCAACAACCTGGAGGCGCTGACGATGATGTTCCGGTTGGATGCGAAACTGTTCCGCGAGTTGCTGGGCCGCATCACGGCGGTGTGTTGTGATTACGTGCGGATGCTGGCGCAGTCGGGCGTGGACGCGATTCAGATTTTCGATACGTGGGGGGGCTTGTGTTCGCCGGAGATTTACGGCGAGGCGTCTCTGCAATGGATTCGGCAAATGGTCGCCGCCGCTGACGGTCAGGCGCCGGTGATTTTGTTCGCCAAGGGGAAGGGGTACGACTGGCGGGCGTTGGCGGAGGCCGGGGCGGCCGCGGTCAGCGTGGACTGGACGGTGGATTTGCCGGCATTGCGGGAGCGACTGCCGCTGACGGTGGCGGTGCAGGGGAACTTGAATCCGGCGGCGCTGCTGGCGGACGCTGACGGTGCGCGGCGGGCGGCGGAGTCGTTGCTGGCGTCAATGGCGGGGCGGCGCGGGTTTGTTTTTATCCTGGGACACGGCGTGCGTCCGGAGACGCCGCCGGAGAATGTCAGCGTGCTGGTGGAGACGGTGAGAGCCTGGACATCTGCGCCGCGCGCCAAATAAAATTTATGAAACGAGTGGCGGTTATCGGGGCGGGTGTCACGGGATTGTGCGCGGCGCATGAGTTGAAGCGGCGCGGAGTCACTGTCAGCGTGTTTGAAAAAAGCGCGCGGGCGGGCGGCTTGGTGCGGAGCGAGCGGGCTGGCGGTTACACGCTGGAACTGGGGCCGGGCACGGTGCTCGCCGGCGGTGAGATTTGGGACGGATTGATTGACTCGCTGGGCTTGCGCGAGCGGCTGCTGGTCGCTGACGTTCACGCGCGCAAACGGTTCATCGCGCGTGACGGACGATTGGTCAGCGTGCCGGGCAATCCGCTGACGACGCCC
>JAITHY010000065.1 GCA_031279715.1 Verrucomicrobiales bacterium
GCCACCACCGAGGGCGAAATCGTCACCATGCGCATCCCCGAATCAGCAGTCTTTGACGGCCTGCAACCCCTCGACCTCACCTGGTTTGAAATGGGCGGACGCAACAAACCCATCACCAATCACGGCACCTACCGCCCCGTCGAAGGCGCTGACGGTGTCACCGCGCTGGCGTGGCAAATTGACCGTCACGCCTACCTGGGCAAGCCCGCAGATATCCTCCCCATCAGCGGCACGCCGTTGGTGGAAATTAAACACGGCAAAGGCAAACTCATCGCCAGCGAGATGGCATTCGAGGCAAACGACCCCATCGCCCAACGCCTAAAAAGCAACATCCTCAACGCCTTGATGAAAGACTGACACGGATCCGGCGTGTCACGCTCAGCAAGCCGGCGCCGGTGATCAACAGCAGCCATGTCGACGGTTCGGGAATGACGGTCAGCGAGCCAAGTCCGGAAAATCCGTACGCCGACAAATTCGCCGCCGAATACTCGCCCGCGTCAAACCAATGATTCGCCGTTTGGTCGTACAAACCCGCCAGCGTCAGCGTGCCGTTGTAATCCAGCGCAATGTACACATCAGAGCCGAACGTCAGCGTCGCTCCGCTGTCAATGGCGGCGTTGTTGAACAATTGCAGCGTGCTGCTGTCGCTGACCACGACATCACCAGTCCCCAGCGTGGCATTCGCGCCAACGCTCAAAACGGCCTTTTCAATCACCGTGCCGCCATCGTAAGTGTTTGCTTTGCTCAAGAACAGCGCGCCGCCGCCAATGACTCTCAAGCCGCCGTCCCCGCCGCTGAGCGCGGTGTCATGCTCCAGCGGCAGCGCGTCGGTGTCGCTGGCGCTGACAACCTTGCCATTCGTGTCAATAATCGCCCCGCCCGCGCTGACGATGACCCTACCGGCGTTTCCCGCGCCCACTTGTTTGAACAAGTCCGCGCTGTTGGCAATCAGTTTCAGCGTACCGCCGTCGAGTTTAAACGTGCTGTTGGCACTGACTCTGACTTCTTTCAAGTTCAGCGTGCCGCCATTTAAGTTATAGCCCGCCGAGGCGCCCGTGGTGTTGCTATACAACTGCACCGTGCCGGCGCTCAAATTCACCGTGCCGCCGTTTTGGTTGAAAACGATTTTGGAATTGGCGCTGTTGTCACCCAATTGGAGATTGGTGGCGACCACTTGGGAGTTGCCGCTCATGTTCCAATCACCAACGAATTGCCAGGCGCCGCCGCCAAAAACCAGCCATGCCGTGTTCTCAAACTTGCCATCGCCCGTCAAATTAACGGTGCTCTTCACCGCGTTGCTGTTGCTGAGGATGTTGCCCGGGGATTGTTTCATCGTGCCGCTCAAGTTCAGCGTCGCGCCACTGGCAATGCGAAAGGTGTTAAAATCCGTGATATAGCCCGTCACGTTCACCACCCCGGCGTTCCCAGAGGCGCCGCTCACTTGCAACGTTTGCACGGCGGCGGCGGCGGATTTAACCCAAGTGCCGCTGACGGTGAGCGTGCCGCCGGTTCGCACTTGAAAAGATGTCCAATTGTTGGACGAACTCATAATCACGTTGTTGCTGATGGTGACGTGTTTGCCATACACGTAATTATTTTCGGCGTTGAGTGTGACCACGCCGGTGCCGCTGATGGTGATATCCGACGCGATGCTGCCGTCAAATAAAAAATTGCCAAAACTCATGTCCGCGTCAATGGTCAAACTGGGCTGACTGCCAGCGGCGCTGTCAAACCTCGCCGCATCCGTGCCACTCGGCGCAATACCACCCACCCAGGAGGAGCCAAGTTCCAATGCATCCGCATTGTTATCTTTATTGACATCGGCGGCATTAACATGACATACTAGCAGTAGCCCCAGCGCCCCAGCGCCCCAGCGCCCCAGCGCCCCAGCGTTCCAATGTTGCAATATGTTTTTTCTCATATAATTTCCTTTCATTCGCAGCGATTATGATAAGTGTCCGGATTGGCGACAACCAAACAAATGTCTTATTTTAATTTTTATATGTCTCTTTTTTGGATAAAGCTCAACGCGCTGACGGTGAGGCATCAGCGCGTTGCTCCTCGCAATTCCTGTGACACAAGCTCAAGCAAACGAATTTTATCCCCGCCGCCGGCGTGTCACAGTCAGCAAGCCGGCGCCGGTGATCATCAGCAGCCATGTCGACGGTTCGGGAATGACGGTCAGCGAGCCAAGTCCGGAAAATCCGTACGCCGACAAATTCGCCGACAAATACTCGCCCTCGTCAAACCAATGATTCGCCGTTTGGTCGTACAAACCCGCCAGCGTCAGCGTGCCATTGTAACCCAGCGTAATGTCCACACCGGAACCGAACGACAGCGTCGCGCCGCTGTCGATGGCCGCGTTGTTGAACAAATACAGTGTGCTGTTGTTGCCAACCACGACATCGCCGCTCCCCAGCGTGGCGTCCGCACCAACACTCAAAATAGCGTTTTCAATCACCGTGCCGCCGTCATAGGTGTTCACTTTGCTCAACAGCAGCGCGCCGCCGCCGATGACCTTCAAGCCGCCATCCTTGCCGCTGAGCGTGACGTCGTGTTCCAACGGCAGCGCGTTGACGGCGTCCGCGACGGCAACCAGTCCGTTCGTGTCAATAATCGCGCCGCCGGCGCTGACGATGACCTTGCCGCCGACTGTGCCTTTCTTGAACAACTCCACGCCACCCTCCAATAATTTAACCGTGCCGCCGTTCAATTTGAGCGCGCCACCAGTGCCCACTATCGCTTGCTTCAGCCCCAGCACTCCTCCGTTCAAATTATAAGCCGCCGTCGTAGTCGCATTGGTGTTGTTATTCATTACATTCAAAAAGCCAGTGCCAGCGCCGTTCAAAGTCACAGTCCCGCCGCTTTGATTGAAATTCAACACTTCGTTGCTCGCGCTATTCCAACCCAAATAAAGATTGGTGGCGGACAACTCGGAATTGCCGTCCATGTTCCAATCCAAATGCATGTTGTTATTGTTTATCGCCAATTGCCCCCCGATCGCAAATTTGCCGTTTCCAGTCAGGTTAACGGTGGATTGGGCCGCGGAATTATTACTCATAATACTAGCCGCGCCGGTCCCCAACACCGTGCCGCTGATGGTCACCGCTCCACCGCCGCTGTCAAAACGAATATTGCCCAAATCTTGCATCACACCAGTGACATGCAATACCCCGGCCCCTTGTTTTTGCCAAGTTTGCGCCCCTGAAAATGTGGCGCCTTTTTGCGCGGCGCCGCCAATGGTCATGGTCCCGCCGGACGCAACAGTGAACGTCGTCCAACCGTTGCTCGAATCCATGACTATATTGTTTTTAAAAGTGATATTTTTTGCGACTCCGCCGGAATTGAGTTGCTGGGCTTTAAGGATAAGCGTTCCTGAACCGTCGATGGTAACATCCGACGACAGTCCAGAGTTGAAATAAACTCCCTCCACCGTCAGATTATTGTTCAGCGTTAAATTGGGGTGACTGCCAGCTTGGGCATCCCAAACAGCAATATCAGTGCCGCTTGGCACAATACCGCCCACCCATGAGGAGCCATTTTCCAAGACATCCGCATTATTATCTTTATTGACATTGGCGGCATTAACATGGCATACTAGTAATAGCCCCAGCGCCCCAGCGCCCCAGCGTTTTAACATGTTTTTCTCTCATATGATTTCCTTTCATTTCATAGTGATTATGATAAGCGTTAGAATTGGCAACAATCAAATAAATGTCTTATTTTAATTTTTATATGTCTCTTTTTTAGGCAAAGAAAAACGCTCTGTATTTTTAGTTTTGCACTTCGGATAAAATCCGTTAAACTTCACCGTTTATGCGTAATTTCCTTTACTGCCTGTTGCTGACCATCACATTCAACCTTTTCGCCGCTGACCCTCAGCTTGATTCCCTCTTGTGGGAGGCCACCGCCAGCAACCACGGCGGCAATGCCAGCCGCGCCATTGACGAGACTCTGTCCTCACGCTGGGACACCGGCACCGGACAGGCTGCGGGACAATGGTTCCAAGTTGATCTCGGCGAGGTGTGCGATGTCTCCCGCGTGGAGGTGGACACCACCGGCAGCGGCGGCGATTACTTTCGCCAGTACGCGCTGACAGTGTCCCTCGACGGCAAGGAATGGCAGCCCGCTGCCAGTGGCAAAGGCGAGTTAGTCACCAAAATCACGCCGCCCAAACCCGTCACCGCGCGCTACCTGCGCGTCACCATCCCGGACGGCGCGGACTTGGCGGGCGGTTTCTGGTCGATTCACGATTTTCGCGTGTTCGGCGGCGCTCCGTTCGGGAAAAAAGAACTGCCGCGTCCGGCAATCAAATGGCGGCTGATCAAACCCACCTTGCCCACGCGTGACGCTGTCGTCGCCGCCTACAGCATCACCGATTTCGGCGTTAATCCCGCCAAGGGCGAGGACATCACGCTGCCAGTGCGATTGGCGACAAAGCTGCTGGCCAGGGCCGGCGGCGGCACGCTGTGGCTCCCCGCCGGACGCTACCGTTTGTCCGAGCCGATTAAACTGGACAACAACACCACCATCCGCGGCGATTGGGCGCCGCCGGAAAAAGGCAAGCCCATTGTCGGCACGATTGTTGAGTTGACGGCCAATCGCGGCAATCCCGACGGCACGCCCTCCATTCGCCTCGGCGACGCCGGCGCTGTCGTGGGCATTAATTTTTGGTGGCCCGAACAAGACGCGACAAAAATCGTCCCCTACCCCGCCGCCGTGCAACAAGTCGGCGGCAAGGGCATGGGCTTGGAAAACATCACTTTTGTCAATGCCTATCGCGGCTTCGCGTGCGAGGCGGACGGCTGCGCGCTGTTCTTCCTCCGCAACATCTACGGCACCGTGCTGGAGACCGGCATTGAAATCGACGGCACCAGCGACATCGGACGCATGGAATTCATACGCCTTTCGCCGTCCTATTGGTCGGACTCCGGTCTGCCGAAATCGCCCGCTGCCAATGGCCCGCACGCCGCGTGGATGCTGGAGAATGGCACCGGAATCGCCATGCGCCGCAACGACTGGTCATATGCCTGGGATGTGAGCTTGGAGGGTTACAAAATCGGCTTCTACTCGCTGCCCAGCAGAGAACGCCTCGGCCCGAAGCAAACCAAACCCGGCCACCCCAACGGCACCAACGGCAAGTTCCGCATTTCCAAATGCCGCACTGGCATTCAGATTCACGATATTTCCGGCGCGGGGATGTTGTTCTACGACCTGCAAATCACCGGCGCGGAAAACGGCATTGTCAGCGAGGAAACCTTCGAGCACCACGCCGAGTTTCAAAACACCATCGTCAGCGCCACACAAACGGCGGTGAAACTCTCCGGCAGCGGGCAGTTCTTCTTCACCAACAGCCAGCTCACCGGCGCGGTGGAGAACGACAGCGGTTACATCGCCTTCGCCGGTTGCAAAACCAGCGCGCTCGACAAGGC
>JAITHY010000139.1 GCA_031279715.1 Verrucomicrobiales bacterium
AACCACCCGCGCACACGGTGATTTTTTTGCTTACCGACCGGCTGGAACAATTACTGCCAACCATCCGCTCGCGTTGTTTGGTATTGCAAATTGAAACGGAGCAACCAACCTCACCATCAGCGGCGAATGAATCGTCGGCGTGGGTGAAAAACTGGCTCACTGTCAGCGGTTCGCCCGCCGACCAAGCCTACCGCCGTGCCGGACAACTATCCGCGCACTGGAAAAAATTGCGCGAACAAATCGACTCCCGCGCCGAGGCAAAAGCCGCTGACGATGAGGACTCCATGCCCGCATTCATTGAGGCGGAATATTTGCTGGCGCGCGACAACAGCATCCGCGCGCTCATTCTCAGCGCATGGAGCCTCCTTGATAACCGCGCCGCCGCGACCGTCATCGTCAGCGGACTGGAAGATTTGCGCCACGCGCTCAGCCGCAATATCGAGCCAAACCTCGCCCTTGAGTGCGCCTGCCTGAAAATGAGCGGCTTGATTGAGGAACGCTGACCGTGACCAAGGACGAAATCATCCGCAAATTGCACGAGGCAAAGTTGTACGCCATTCTGGACACAGGTTATTCCAAGCCGGAGGATTGGCCGCGACTGGCGCTGGAATTCATCACGGGTGGCGTTGGCGTGTTGCAAATCCGCGCCAAACACGCCGCTGATGATGACCTTCTGGCCTGGACGCGGGAGATTCTCACCGTCAGCGCACCCGCCGGTGTTCCGCTGATTATCAATGACCATCCCGCCGTCGCCGTCAGCGCCAACGCGGACGGTTGCCACGTCGGGCAGGACGACATGCCTGTCGCAGAAGTCAGAAAAATCACCGGCAACGAAATGATAGTTGGCAAATCCACGCATTCGCTTGTACAAGCCATCGCCGCGCAAAAGGAGGGTGCGGACTACATCGGTTTTGGTCCTATCTTCGCCACACCCACAAAACCTGACTATCAGCCCGTCGGCACCGCTGACATTCAACAAATGACCAGGCAAGTTCACATCCCGCATTTTTGCATCGGAGGCGTCAAATTGGAAAACTGCGCCGCGTTGCACTCACAGGGCGTCCGGCGGGTGGTCATTGTTTCGGGATTGTTACAAAGTCGCGCTCCGTCCGCTTATGCGCAAGAAGTTTGTCGCATACTGGCCGGTTCCCCGCGCTAAATTGGGCGACTCAATGTTTACTAATCCGCAAACACGTCTTTGTAAGAACATCTCATGCGTTCGAGGATTTTACCCAGTGAACGCAATGTGATGCTTTGCTGTTTTTGTTCCAGCCGGAAGACGGTGGAAGGCGTGACTCCCAGCATATGCGCAAATTCCGCGTATGTGCGCTCCCCGCGTTTACGTCTAATAAACACCGCTAATTTATGGTCTAGATTATTCACAACTACCCCCCAAACTGCCAAGATTTTTATTCCCCTTGTAGAATTTATCACGGGATTGGAGGTTTGCTCAAAAAAAGTGTAATTTTGTATAATTTATAATATATTCCCGCCGTTCAAAATGCTAAAAAACCCGCCGGATTATTGAAATCAGGCGGGTTTTGGAAGGCGGGGCGATTAAAGAATTCCCTGTCCATCGTCAGCGTCGTCCTCGCTGCGGATGACAGGAGCGATGGCTTTCAACTTGTCACCAGTGTCGAGCGTGACCAGCTTCACGCCTTGCGTGACGCGACCGCATTCGCGGATACCTTGCACGGGAATGCGCACCATTTGCCCCTTCGCCGTGATGAGCATGATTTCGTCTGTATCGCTGACGGTCAACGCGCCCACGATGTCGCCGGTTTTCTCACCGGTTTTCATGGTAATGACCCCCTTGCCTCCGCGTGTTTGCAGGCGGTATTCCTCAAACGACGTGCGTTTGCCGATACCGTTCTCACCCGCCACCAGCAGCGTCGCGTTCAAATCCACGATGGACAGCGCCACCACCTCGTCGCCTTTGTCAAGTGAGATGCCGCGCACCCCGCCAGCGGTACGCCCCATGCTGCGGACGCAATCCTCGTTAAAGCGAATGCTCATGCCTTCTTTGGTAATGAGCACGGCTTCGTTGTGTCCGGTGGTAAGCTTGACTTCCATCAGCGCGTCGCCGTCATCAATGCCGATGGCGTTGACACCGCCTTTTCGTTTGCTGGAAAAATCCACCAGCGGTGTCTTTTTGACCGTGCCATTGCGGGTGGCGAAGAAGACAAACTGGTCACCATAAGTCCACGTCACATCCTCGTTGTTAAGTCCGCGCCGCGACTCCACCGGCAGCATGGCAACAACTTTTTCCTCACCCTGCAACGCCAGCACGTTGGCAATGTTTCGCCCCTTCGCTGAGCGTGAGCCTTCGGGAATTTCATGCACGCGCTCAATGTATACCCGCCCTGTGTTGGTGAAGAACATCAGGTAATCATGCGTGCTGGCGCTGTACATCCGCTCGACAAAATCCTGTTCCTCATTGGATTCCGCCTGCCGCGTGGTTTGCCCGATGACGCCTTTGCCACCGCGCCGTTGGGAACGGTAGCTGGATTTGTTCGTGCGTTTGATAAGACCGTTGTGCGTCAGCGTGATAATCATGCTTTCGTCGGCAATCAAATCTTCAATCGCCATTTCTCCCTCGTCAGGCACGATTTGTGTGCGGCGCGGAGTGGCGTATTTTTGACGGATAACTTTTAGCTCGTCCTTGATAATGCCAAGAACGCGTTTTTCGCTTTTCAGAATGTCAATAAGATCAATTATTTTTTTGAGCAACTCAACATATTCCGCGCGGATTTTTTCTTGTTCCAACCCGACCAGTTGATAAAGCCGCAGTTCAAGTATGGCGTCAATTTGTGCCTCACTGAACAAATAATGCCCGCCCTCCAAGCGAGCCTCGTCGCGGATGTGCACTCCAAATTTTTCAACAAGTTTGCGGGTGAACTCGTAGCCCATGAGCTTCAGCCGCGCTTCGTCGCGCGTCTTGGACTCGCGGATGAGTCGGATGAATTCGTCCATGTTCGCCAAGGCAATGAGGAAACCTTCAAGTACCTCGGCGCGTTTCTCAGCGTTGGCGAGTTCGAACCTGGTGCGGCGAATAACCACTTCACGGCGGTGTTCAATGTAACAAACGATGAGTTCCTTGATGTTCAGGATTTTTGGGCGCCTCTGGTCAATCGCCAGCATATTGGCGCTGAAACTGGACTCCAGCGCGGTCAACTTATACAGGTTGTTGATGACGACCTTGATGGCGGCATCGCGTTTCAACTCAATGACCACGCGCGTGTTTTCGTCAGACTCGTCACGGACAGCGGTGATTTCAGTCAGTGTTTTTTCGTTGACCAACTCGGCAATGCGCTCGACCAGCGTGGCGCGATTGACGCCGTAGGGAATTTCATCAATAACGATGACTTCCTTGCCTCCCTTCATTTCCTCGGTGTGCAATTTGCCGCGAATTTTGACACCACCCTTGCCGGTGATGAAATATTTTTTGATGCCTTCCATGCCAAGAATGGAACAACCCGTTGGAAAATCCGGCCCCTTGATATATTTTAGCAAACCTTCCGGCTTGAGTTCAGGATTATCAATCACCGCGCAAATGCCATCAATAACTTCGCCAAGGTTGTGTGGTGGAATATTGGTGGCCATGCCAACGGCGATGCCTGTTCCGCCATTGGCGAGGAGATTCGGAAACGCGGCGGGGAAAACCACCGGCTCGGTGCGGGTCTCGTCGTAGTTGG
>JAITHY010000197.1 GCA_031279715.1 Verrucomicrobiales bacterium
CCAGCAGCACCGCCCCCGCCCGTCCGCGTTGCGTCACCGGAATTCCCGCAAACGCCGCCGCCGCAATGCCCGCCGTAACGCCCGGCACAATCTCAAACCGCGCCCCCGCCTCCGTCAGCGCCTCCGCCTCCTCGCCGCCGCGCCCGAACACAAACGGATCCCCCCCCTTCAATCTGACGACGATCTTGCCGCTGACAGTGAGTTCCACCAGCAGCTTGTTAATATCACGCTGCCGCCACTCGTGCCGTCCCGCCCGCTTGCCGACATAAATCCGCTCCGCTGACGCGGGCGCGTGAGACAACACACTCTCATTGATAAGATTGTCATACACCACCACCTCCGCCCCCCGCAACACCTCCGCGGCGCGCAAAGTCAGCAACCCCGCGTCGCCCGGCCCGCTGCCGGTGAGATAACAGATGCCCTGGTTATTCATAAATTATACTTTTGCAAAAACCCGATCCGCCAGCCTGATCCCCAGTTCCTCCGCGCGAAGAGCGCTGCCGGTGACGCATTCACGGATGCCGGCTGGCTCACCGTCAGCGTAATAAACGGCGGAAAGATGCAGACACACGCCGTCGTAAATCCGCGCCAGCGCGCCAAGCGGCGCGTGACAGCCGCCGCCGATGGCGGACAAAAAAGCGCGCTCGGCGCGCAGGCGCGCGAGGCTGGGCCGGTGCGTCACCAGTCGCAGTTGGCGCAACAACTCGTGACGGTCGGCGGCGCATTGGATGGCGATGGTTCCTTGCCCGGCGGCGGGTTTGATGAAATCGGTGGGCAGAACGCTGATAATGAACCCATCCGTGTCCGGGCGCAAACGTTCCAGGCCGGCTTGCGCGAGGATGAGTCCATCCCACGCGGAATTTTCGCGCAGCTTGCGGATGCGGGTGTCGATATTGCCGCGAACGGCGACGAATTCCGTATCGGGATATTTTTCCCGCCATTGCAAACGACGGCGGACGCTGCCGGTGACGATGCGCGGTTTGGCCGCGGCCAAAATTTCACCGAGCGGGGCGCGGGCAACCAGCACATCGTTCACCGGCGCGCGATTGAGGACGCCGCCGATGACCAAACCGGCGGGCATCTCCACCGGCAAATCCTTGGCGCTGTGAATGGCGGCGTCAATCTCCCCAGCCAGCAGCGCCTCTTCCAACTCCTTGGTAAACACCGCTTTCGTCAGCGTGTCCGGCTTGGCGTCGCGCCGCTGCAAACGGTCACCCGTCGTGGTGATGACCACGACCTCCGTCTCGCCGCCAACGCCCGCCAGCGCCCGCTTGAACAACTCCGCCTGCGCCAGCGCCAGCCCGCTGCCGCGCGTGCCGATTCTGATTTTATTATTTTCCATTTTTTAACAATAATTTTTTCACCGCCAGCCGCAATTTTTCATAATCCCTCAGATCCTCCCACCGTGCCGCCTCCCCGCCGTGTTGGTCAAACACCAACACCCTCAGTGTTTCGCCCGTTTTTTTCCAGCCAAGCCTGACCGAAAGCCCGCCTGTAAAATCCGCCACGGCGCTGACATCGCGGCGCGGATCGCCAGGGTTGCCGTTTCGCCGGTAAAACGGCGTCACCCTCAGCGCCTCGGCGTCAAGGTCGCGCGTCATGCGCCGTTGCGTGTACCCTTTCGCCAAGTTCGCCAGCGACCCGCGCAAATCCACCACGACCACGGAGCGAAATTCCCGCATCCCCTGAAACTCGTCCAACGCACGCCCCGCCGCGCGCGTCCGTTCCTGCACATCCTCGTTGCTGTAAATGATAACGTGAATTTGTCCGCTGCCGTTCAGCACGCGCTCCCGACCGTCAGCGTCAACAACTTTGATCAGTTCCGCGCCGCTGACGCTGGCAACCGCCGACAGTGACAGCAACATCCGTGACAAAAAATATTTCACGCCACCACCTCCAGAACAAACCCGCGCAAATACTCGCTTTCCGGCACGTTCAACAAAATCGGATGGTCCGCCGGCTGGCGGCAAATTTCCCGCAACCGCACCGTGCGCCCCGCGTCACCGGCGGCGCTCATCAACATTTCCCAATAGGCATCATGCGTGACGTGATGCGAACAAGCGTATGTTGCCAAAACACCGCCGGCCACCAGCCGTTGAAACGCGCGCAGGTTCAATTCCTTGTAGCCGCGCAACGCCTCCGTCAATCGGTCCTTGCTTTTGGTGAACGACGGCGGGTCGAGAATAATCACGTCCCACTGCCGCTGACGTTCACGCGCGAAATAATCAAACACATTCTCCACGCTGAAGCCGGCGTTCAACTTGTTGTGCTCCGCGTTGCGCCGCGCCAGCGCGACGGCGTCCTTGGAAATGTCAATGCCCAGCGCCTCCGTCGCGCCACCGTCAGCGGCATGCAACGCAAAACCACCCTGGTTGCAACAAGCGTCCAGCACCCGCTTGCCGCGGCACAACCGCGCAATTTTTTGATATTCCTCCCGCTGGTCGAGATAAAAACCCGTCTTCTGCCCGCCCGCGAGGTCAAGCCAAAATTCCACCGCGCCGATTTTGCGCCAGTGCGGCGTCACATCCGCGCCCGCGACACTGACCGTCAGCGGCAAGCCTTCCCTCGCCCGCACTGGCGCGTCATTTTTCAGCAGGATGGATTTCGGCGCAAGCAACTCGTCGAAAATTTCCGCGATTTCGCCGCCATGCAAATCCACCGCCAGCGTCAGCGCCTGCAGCACGACAATTTCACCGTAACGGTCAGCGACCAGTCCGGGAATAAAATCCGACTCCGACCAGACAAGCCGCTGAGTGTCACCCGTCCCGCGCCGGCGCAAAGCGTTAATGATGGCGGTGCGCAGGAATGTTTTGTCAAAATCCTCATGATCAGCGGAAAATTTGCGCCAAATGATTTGCGATTTTTCATTATAAATCCCCGTGCCAAGAAACCGTCCTTGCGCATCACGACATTCCACCGCCCGCCCGTCATGCTCAGCGCCAAGTTTTTCCTGGATTTCATTGACAAACACCCACGGATGTCCGCGCAGCACACGGGCACGATTTCCGGGCTTGAGTTTGAGCGCGGGCATGGTCAGCGGGTTTCCCGTTTCCGCATGGCGAGGAAATCCAGGATTTGTCGCGCCTGTTCCTTGGTCGCGCCCCTGTGGTCGGCGTACACGATTTTGCCCTCGTGGATGAGATAGGCCTGGCGCGAGGAATTTCCCTTGCCGTCAGCGCCGGCGGCGCCAAGTTGGAAGGCGTTGGTCACCTGGCGGTCCGTGTCAGCGAGGAGGGTAAACGGAAATTGTTGCTCCGCCTTGAACTCGGCCTGCTCTTTCACTGTGTCGGTGCTGACGCCGAGGATGAACACATCCAGTTTCGCCAGTTCACGGTCAGCGTCGCGCAACGAGCAGCCTTGCGCGGTGCAGCCGCCGGTCTTGGCTTTCGGGTAGAAATAAACCAGCGTGTAGGCGTGCGCTTTGTACACGTCGCCGAGGTTAATGGTGGCGCCGCTGTCGGTGACGGCACTGAGGATGGGCGCGGGGTCGCCGATTTGCAAGGGCTTGTTTTCAGCCAATAAATTCACCGTCAGCGTCATGGTTATCAACAGTAATCGAGCAAGGGATTTCATCGCCGCCAATGGTAGGGAACCATCGTGGCATGGCAAGCATGGAGTATTATTCCGCCGGGCTGGTCCACGGGTTGTTTTTCACGCGAAAACGCCATGGGCGACGGGCGTCCTCACCCGCGTAGCCGACCCCGACACGCGGGCTGGCGAGGATGTCACGCTCAGCGACCTTGACGCCGCACTCCCCGACGCGGATGGGCGGGGCGAGCAAGTCGCTGCCATTGTGCCTGACGCTGATGCCCAGCGCCACGGTCAGCGACGCGGGACCGGCGGTGAGACGCGGCTCCGGTTTTTTCATTTTGCGGCGGCTCAGCATGACACCAATGCCGTCGAGCGGCTCAAGCGCGCGCACCAGCACCGCGTCGGCACACTCCGCGCTGTTGGTGACAATGTTGAACAAATGATGCAATCCATAGCAAAGATAAATGTATGCGCGCCCGCCCTCGCCGTACATGACTTCGTTGCGCTTGGTGCGGCGGCCATTGTTGGCGTGGCAGGCGCGGTCATCAATGCCGCGGTAGGCCTCGGTCTCGACGATTTTTCCCGCCGTCAGCGCGCCGTTAAAATTGGTGATCAGGATTTTCCCCAGCAATTCCCTGGCGATGCGCGTCACGTCATCACGCAAATAAAATTCCCGCGGCAGAATGCGCGTTTTCATGTTAACTGCCGTTCCCCGAACAACCGCGTCCCCACCCGCACCATCGTCGCCCCCTCCTCAACGGCCACGCCAAAATCATGGCTCATGCCCATCGACAATTCTGGAAACCGAGCGCCGGTGCGTTGTTCCAACTCGTCACGAACAGCGCGCAAACGGCGGAAAAACGGGCGCACTTTTTCCACTTCCTCGAAAAACGGCGCGACGGTCATGAAACCGCGCAACTCCAGATTATCACAAGAAAAAATCGCATCCGCCAACGCTGACACTGACTCCGGCGCGACACCGTGCTTGGAACTTTCGCCGCCAACATTGACCTCAATCAACACCGGCTGAATCTTCCCCGCCTCCCGCGCCCGACGGTCAATCTCCAGAGCCAGTTCAGGCGAGTCAACCG
>JAITHY010000155.1 GCA_031279715.1 Verrucomicrobiales bacterium
CAGTTTTGCCCCCCCCCCGGCGCCGGCCAGCAAATAACTTGTTTTTTTGCCAACGCTGCCGCTGACCTCGCCCCCCAGGGCGCGGATGCGTTCCTCGAAATAGGCCCGCGGTTTGGACAGTGTGCCGGTGATGACAAAAATTTTTCCGCCCAGCGCCGTCTCACTGTCAGCGGACGCCGCCTCGGCGCTCACCCCCAATTCTTTCAACGCCGCCAGCAGCCGCCGGCTCTCCGGTCGCGCGAAATATTGCCCCACACTCTCCGCCACTTTTTCCCCGACATCGTCCACCGCCTCCAGTTCCTCACGGGTGGCCGCCGCAAGTCTCTCCAGCGAGCCGAACCGTTTTTCCAATTTCCGCGCCAGGCCCGAGCCAACCTGGTCGATGCCCAGGCCGAAAATCAGCCGCCACAACGGCTGCCGCTTGCTCGCCTCAATTCCGGTGATTAAATTGCGCGCCGATTTCTCACCCATGCGCTCAAGCCCGGCGAGTTGCCCCGCCTTGAGCCGGTAAATGTCATCCAGCCGCTTAATCAGCCCTTCCCTCATCAACAGCGCCACCGACGCCTCGCCCAACCCCTCGATATCCATCGCTCCGCGATGCGCGAAGTGCGCCAGCCGGCGGTTAATCTGCGCCGCGCAATCGGGATTCACGCATTTGTAAAACACTCCGTCCCACGTCAAATCCGCGCTGCCGCAGCACGGGCACAATTGCGGCGGCTCAATCGGCTCCACCATGAAATCGCGCCGCTCCAAATTGACGCCGACCACGGCGGGAATAATCTCGCCCGCTTTCTCCACCAGCACGATGTCGCCAAGGCGGATGTCCTTGCGCTGAATTTCGTGAAAATTGTGCAGTGTCGCGCGGCTGACTTTGGTGCCGCTGAGTTGCACCGTCTCCAATTCCGCCACCGGCGTGATGACTCCCGTGCGCCCGACTTGGAACGTCACCCCTTTCAGCCTCGTCTCCGCCCGCTCCGGCGCGAACTTGTACGCCACCGCCCAGCGCGGCGCTTTCGCCGTCGAGCCAAGCTCCGCGCGCGCTGAAAATTCGCTGACCTTCACCACCGCGCCGTCCGTGGGATACGCGAAATTTTTCCGTAATTTCTCCAACACCCCAATCGCCGTCAACACCTCCTCACCGTCAGCGGCCCGCGCATGCCATTCCGGGACATTGAAACCAAACGCCGACAACCGGGCCAGCACCTCCTCCTGCGACGCAAACTCCAGCCCCGCCACCTCGCCGACCGCGTACACCACCAGCGACAACCGCCGCTTCGCCACCTCCCGCGAGTCCAGCAGCTTCAGCGTCCCCGCCGTCGCGTTGCGCGCGTTGGCAAACAAATCCAGCCCCTGCTCCTCGCGCTCCTGATTCAACCTCGCAAACGCGCTGTGCGTCAGGTACACCTCTCCACGCACCTCCAGCACCTCCGGCGCGCCCGTCACCGTCAGCGGCAGCTGCCGGATGGTTTTCAAATTTTCCGTGATGTCGTCGCCCCGGCTGCCGTCGCCCCGCGTCAGGCCCAGCGTCAGCGCCCCGCGCTCATAACGCGCGCTGACGGCGACCCCGTCCACCTTCGGCTCCACCATGTAAGAAACCGGCCCTCCACCCAATCCTTTTTGCACCCGCGTGAAAAATTCCCCCAACTCGGCAAAGCTGTAGGTGTTGTCCAGGCTCTCCATCCGCTGACGATGCGCCACCTGCCGAAATTCCGTCAACGGCGGCGCCCCCACCCGCAGCGTCGGTGAATCAGGCCGCCGACAGTCGGGAAACCGCTCCTCAAAATCCCTCAATTCGCGGTAAAGCCGGTCATATTCAAAGTCGCTGATAGTGGGCCGCGCCAGCGTATAATACGCCGTGTCATGACGTCCGATTTCCGCCGCCAGCCAGTCATAACGTTCCAAATCCGCAACACCGGGTTTCATTTTCATTGAATAGCCGCAAAAACACGCGAAGAACACAAAAATTTTCATGAATTTTTTCGGCGCGTCATCGTCAGCGTCAATCACAGGCCGGCGATGCTCCGCATTGTGTGCCGGAAATTTATTCCGGCGGAACAAACCAGCGTTTCTTGGCAACGGCCCGTCCGGTTTCCGTGTTCGGGCAGCGGCGCAAAATTTCCTCGTAGAATTTGTCCGGCAGGGTGTCGTATTGCCTGTGCAACAGCCAGCCGCCGTGGTTCAACGTCATCCGGCCCGACCGCCAGGCCTTCCGCAAATATTCCCCCGCCACCCGCTTCAAAAAAACGTCCGCTCCGCGTCCAGCCACACCGTTCCCTGGCAGCTCTTCCAACCACCCCGTCACCTTTGCCCGCTCGCGTTTGCGCTCCAGGCGCGTCACTAATCGCAGCAAGCCAGTCCTTCGCCATGCATACCGCGCTTGTATATAACGGGCAATCCGCCGCGCATCTGCCATTTTGAAGTCAATTTTCATAACCCGGGCGGGAAGAAGGCTAACGGTCCGCCCGTTCCCAATGTGTTAAAAAAATCGCGCCGCTGTTCCACTTTCAAACGCAGAAATCACGCAAAACCTGTCTGGCGCCCGCTGACAGTCTGGTTATAAATTCCCCCGCAACACAACGACCTTCTCCCCCGTCCCCCTGGCGACGAAAAAAATCCTCGGCTTGAGCACCGGCTCGTCGCACTGAAACGCCCCCTGCGCCTCACCGTCAGCGTTCGCCGCAAACACGCCGCAGTAATATAATTTTCCGCCCTCGTTCCCAATCCACAACGAATACAACGCCCCCGCGTCCGGCAAATTCCGGGCCAACAAAGATCCCCCCTGCACAGCCTTGTACCAAACCAGCCGCCCCGCCGCCTCCCCGCTCTTTTCCGACGCCGCGCCCAGCACCACCACCCGGCCTGCCACTTGCCCCAGCATTTTTTTCAGCAACACGTTCTCCGCCTGCACCCGCAAATAATCCGCGCGGCTGATTTTGTTGCCGAACAAATCCCCCCGCCCGCCCCGCTCAAACCGATACGCCCACACCGCGCCGCCGACCGTCACCGCCACAAACAGCAGCACCGTCAGCGCCCGCCGGCCTTGACGCTCCCCCGCCATCGCCTACACCCCGAACACCCGCCCCCAATGCACGTCCAGGCGTTTTTTCAAAAACAGCCCCACCGCCTTCACCAAGCATTTGGACTCCGCCGCCTGTCCGCGGCTGACGATGGAGGCCAGCGTTTCCCCGCTCCTCACTTGAAACGCCTCCTGCCAGATGATCGGCCCCTGGTCAAGGTCGGGCGTGGCAAAATGCGCGGTGACCCCGACCACTTTCACCCCCTTTTCATACGCCTGCCTGTACGCTGACGCTCCCGGGAACGCCGGCAGCAGCGACGGGTGAATATTGATAATCTTGTTCTTCCACCGCCACACAAAATTCGGCGATAAAATTTTCATGAACCGCGCCAGCACGATAAAATCAATCCGCTCCCGCTCCATGATTTCCAGCGTCCTGCCCTCCGCCAGGTTGCGCTCCTTGAAATCAACCAGATAAAACGGAATCTTATGCTTCCGCGCCAGCGCCTTCAAATCACCCCGGTTCGACAAAATCACCGCCACCTCCGCGCCAATCCGCCCCTTCCGCACCGCCGCCAGCACCGCCTCCGGCGCGTGCGTCTCACGGGTCACGAACAGCGCCATCCGCTGGCGCTGGCCCTTCCGCGCGAAATGCACCTTCAAATCCATGCGCAACTCCGCCGCCAGCCTCTTCAACCCGTCATGCACAGCGGCCTGTGGAAACCGCCCCGTCACCCACGACGCCTGCAACGTCATGCTAAACTGCCCGCGCAACACCTGCTCCTCCAGCCCCTCAATGTTCGCCTTCCATTGGAACAAATACTGCGTCACCGCCGCAATCACCCCCGACTTGTCTTTCCCGATCAACGTAATCGTCGCAAAATATTTCATAAGTCATTTCCCCTGGTAACGGCACCACGCCCCCGGCGTCTCCCACAGCGCGATTTCATCCAACCCGGCCAGTTGGTCCCTCAGCCGCTCCCACAGCCACACGCACATCAACTCAATCGTCGGATTCTCCAGCCCCGGGATTTCATTGAGATACGAGTGATCCAAAATCCCCAGCAGCGGCTCCACCGCCCGCTTAATCTCCGCGTGGTCATACAACAATCCGCTGTCCGGATTAATCTCCCCGCGCACCCTCACCACCAGCTTGAACGAATGCCCGTGCAACCGCCGGCACTTGTGCCCCTTGGGAAATATTGCCAGCGCCTGCGCCGCGTCAAACCGGAACTCTCTGCTTAATGTCACTTCCATCCCGCAAAACTAGGGAACTCCGCGAAAAAGCCAATCAGAAACCCTGCCGGCGAAAAATCAGTCGTGAATTTTTGCCATTTTCTGGGCGGACGCCTTTATGCCTCGACGCAACGCTGACGGTGAAAGCACCTCGGCATGCTCGCCCCAACTCAAAATCCAGCGCTCAACCTCCGGCAGGCTGCTCAACGTCAGCGTCAATTCCAGGCCGCCGCTCTTCAGCGGCCTCAACTTTTGGCTCTGATGCCAGTTGCGCTCACCCACCAACCGCGCGGCAAAGGCGTCGAAACGCACACGGACCGTTTGGTTCTTCCCGCCGCTGAAGATGCCAAAGCTGCCGGAAAGATATTCCTTTGGTGAAAAATCCCCGGGACGCACGAAAACCTGATCGCTGACAGTGAGGTTTTTCATGCGCGAGAGCACAAAAGTGCGAATCCCCGCGCGCTCCTCGTCAAAGCCGAACAAATACCATTGATTATCCGCGCAAGCCAGGTGATACGGACGCACCCGCCGCCGCTCATGGTCAGCGCCGTTCAACTTGCGGTAACCGAAAGTCACCGTCAGCGACTGCTGCACCGCCCGGCTTAATTTCGTAAACAAAGCCAAATCCGACACCGGCGCGCCAACGGTCTTGAACGAAAAAACCGAATCCCACCCGTCCGTCTCCACCGAAATCTCCTCCGGCAAACTCTCCGTCAGCTTGCGAAACGCGCCGGCGAGCGGCTTCTCAAACACCGTGCCGCGGTACTGTGTCAGCGCCTTTTGCGCCACGAACAAGGCCAGCAGTTCACCCTCCGAAACCTGCATCCCCGGAAACGCCGCCACCGGCTCCGTATAATAATAACCGAACCGCCGCGCGTCATACTCCAGCGGCAAATTCAACTGATCGCGCATAAACTCCAAGTCACGCCGCGCCGTCCTCGGCACAACCTCCAACTCCTCGGCCAAACGCGAGCAATTCGGATATTTCCCCGCCATCAGCGTCTCGTGAATTTTCAACATCCGCGCCAGCGGCGGACGGGAAAACTTTCTTTGATTTTTTTTGATTTTTTTAACCATGGGACAGCCAATGTCCTACCCCCTTTGCGAAGATAAGTCCACAACAAACAAACAGAAAGGAAAAATATGACCACCCTGATACACTGCCACCACTGCCAGGAGGACATGAACAGCGCCGACTGGAACGCCAACGGCGAGCGTTGTCTGCACTGCGACACACCGCTGACGGCGAGCCAGTCACAGCCCGACCGCCTGCTGTCGCCGCTGCTGAGCCTGCGCCGCCGCATGCAACTGCGCGATCAACTCCGACTGAAAGGCACGCCCGTTTATGCTTAACTTACAGTCCATTTTGAGCGTAACGTGCGGGTTAATTTGCGCGTCCGTCGCGGTCATCGTCAGCGGCTTGCTGCCCGGCGCGGCGGCGTACCTCACGCTGATGGCGGCGGGATGGTTCGGAATCGCGGTTTACACGGGGCGTTATAGCTGCTCGTAAACACCCTTGTCGCGCCGCTTATATATCTTGAATCCCGCGCTCTTCGCCTCGCTGACAGAGACGGGTTTGAGGATTTTCGGCGTGTGAATTTGGGCAATCACTTTGCGCACCGGCTTGCGGCACAACGGACACTCGTCCAACGCCGTCCGGCTCACAGGACGGCGCAACTCGAATTTGCCGCCGCAGATTTTGCACTCACCATCGATAAGTTCGTAATTGTAGAGGGGCATGGCTTATCCTAGCGCCCGAATTTGGTCACGCAACCGGGCCGCGTCCTCAAAGCGTTCCGCGGCAATGGCGGCGTTGAGTTCCTCTTCCAACCGCTTGCGATGCACCTTGTTCATGGCGGCGGGGATTTTGCCAACGTGGACGTTGCTTTTCTGGCAATCGCTCAGAACCTCCGCGAGAATGTCAGTGAACGCGCAGTAACACTCCGAACAGCCAAGGCGCCCTGTCTTGCGCAAATCCTCGCTGGTGAAGCCGCACGCGTCGCAACGCTGCTCGCCCTGCCGCACGGCTTGCGGTGACATCATCAGCGACTTGGCGGAGATGGGAAGAGACTCATCACCCTCCACCAGTTTTGTCGGGTCAGGCATTCCCTTGGCGGCGGCTAGCCTGGCAATCGCGTCCCAGATGTCGAAATCAATCAGGTCGTGATTATTAATTTCCGGCACGCAATGCTCGCACACATAGACCTCCACCGACTTGCCGTTGACAATTTTCGTCAAATGGCAGGAGGCTTCGTTGTTGCAAAAACTGCATTTCATAACTGAAAAGAATAAATGAAAAACACCAAAAGAAAACGTGAAAATACAATCCTGATTTTATTTGCGCAATATCATGAACGCTTCCGGAAAATGCATTTCAATGCCGGCATCAAGGCCGTCGGCGTCCGCTGACAATGAACAAATTTCCGTCACCGTCAGCCGGCTTAACGCCGGAACATACACCGCGGCGCGATTTTTTTGACACATTGGGAATAGGCGGCCCGTTAGCCTCTTTCCCGCCTGGGTTATGAAAATTGACTTCAAAATGGCAGACGCGCGGCGGATTGCCCGTTACATACAAACGCGGAAATCCCAAGTGCGCTATCTATGGCGAATAAATCGCACCGGCTTGCTGCGATTAGTGACGCGGTTGGAGCGGAAACGCGAGCGAGCAAAGGTGACGGGGTGGTTGGAAGAGCTGCCATGCTCCCAAGGAACGGTGTGGCTGGACGCGAAGCGGACGTTTTTTTTGAAGCGGGTGGCGGGGGAATATTTGCGGAAGGCCTGGCGGTCGGGCCGGATGGCGAAAACGCAGTGGTGGTGCAATTGGATTATACGGGAGTGGGGTGGGATCACGGCGCGGTTGGATATGAAAGATTTTGAATTGATATGGGAAATCGCACGGCGGATGGAATCAGGGGAACACGCGGAGGTGGGATTCCGGCGGGTGGCAAGTGTGTCGAAAATACTGGCCTTTTGGTTGCCGCGAGAATATGTGATTTATGATTCACGGGTGGCAATGGCGCTAAACGGGATTATGTTGTTACGCCGGTCAGGCGGGCGCTTGTTTCCGGTGCCCTCGCGGTTTGAGTCAGCGCGAACAGCGGGAGTCCGGCGGGTGCTGGAGTGGTGGATGAAGCAATCAGGACGGGAGGAGTTCGCGCGGCATGAGGCCTATGCGGTGATGAATAAGTTGGTCAAGCAAGTGAATGGAATATTATTCGCGGGTGATAAGCGGGAGCGGGAACCGGTGGAGACGGAAATGCTATTGTTTGCGATGGCGGACAAGGTGGTAGGAGAAGAATTACGAGTAAAAATGGGAGGAAAGTTTGGCCGATGAGACGGGAAAGATGACGGCATGCGCGGTTTTTTTCCGCGACACGTCACCGTCAGCGGGTAACATGGCTGACCATGAACCCTCGCACACTCATCCTGCCGGCGCTGACGCTCAGCGTGTTGCTGGCGGCTTGTTCAAAAACGCCGCGCTCGGCGGGCGCGCTGCCGCATGAGGTTTATGTCTGGCAGCGCGTGTGGTCGCCGGCGGTCAGCGGCGCTGTTGATGAGGGCAAGAATGATGTCGCGCGTTACGCGGTGCTGGCGGCGGAGATTGCCGGCGGCGAGGTGGCTCGTCCGGCGATTGACTGGGCGGCGCTGAGGAACAGCGGGCGTCCTGTCGCGCTGGTGCTGCGGCTCGGCAAGAACGACATTGACGGTCAGCGGGCGGAGATTGTCACGCGGCTGGCGATGCAACTGTTCGGCGACGCGCAAGAAAACGGCGTGACCGCCAGCGAGTTGCAAATTGATTACGATTGCGCGGAGTCGAAGCTCGGCGGCTACCGCGCGTTGTTGCAAAAATTGCGCGACACCGTGCCGCTGACGGTCACGCCGACGGCGCTGCCGAGCTGGTTGAAGCAGCCGGAGTTCGCGGCGCTGGCGCGGGAGAGCGGGGGTTTTGTGCTGCAAGTCCACTCAACATCAGCACCGAAATTGGGCGTGGAAAAAATTTGCTCACCGTCAGCGGCGCGACGCTGGGTCGGGCAAGCGGGCAGGCTCGGCGTGCCGTTCCGCGTGGCGTTGCCGACGTATAGGTATTTGACGGCGTTCGATGCGAGGGGAAAATTTCTCGGCATC
>JAITHY010000207.1 GCA_031279715.1 Verrucomicrobiales bacterium
GTGATTTTATTTCTGCTGACGGGCGTGTTTTTTGCCGATTTGTTTTTGGGCGGCAAAACGTTTCTGTTACGCGACGGTTATTTTATTGTTGCCAAGGCGGAGGCATACGGTTGGCAGGCGGTGGCGGGCGGAGATTTTCCGTTTTGGGATTCGCAGGGGATGGGCAAGCCGTTTCTGGAAAGCCCGCCGGCGTTTTTCTTTTATCCGCCGGGCGTGTTGTTCGGCCTCTTCCGCATGGGTTGGGCGGTGAATGTTTTTTGTTTTCTGAATGTGTGGCTGGTGGGGCTTGGAGTGTGGTTCTTCGCGCGGCAAATGCGCGTTGAGCAAGTCCCGTCATTGTCAGCGGCGGTTAGCGTCATGTTTGGCACATTCGTGATGGCTTATCTGGAATTTTTGATCGGTCTTGCGGCGCTGCCCTGGATATTTTTCATCCTTGGCGTGTTGGCGCGTTATTATCACCTCGCCGCTGGTGATGAGGGAAAATTACTGGCGGGGATTTGGCGGCAGCGGGCGCTGCTGGGGGCGCTGGCGCTGTTGTTTGCGGTGCATTTTTTTAGTTATTATCAGGAATTTTTTGTTTATTCGTTTATCGGGTACGGGTTGTTCATCACACTGGCCGCGGTCGGTGAGAGGAGTTGGAAGTTGTTTTGGTCCATGACTTTGTTTGTCGGCGCGGCGGGTGTGATGGCGGTATTGTTGGTGATGCCGCAACTGGCGTTATTGTGGAATTTTTTGCCGTTTACCGAGCGGGCCGCCGCCTTTGATGCGCGTTTTGACATGGCGTCATTGTCAGCGGCGCATTTATTGAAGGCCGCGCTGCCGATGATTGGCGGGCGACCCGGTTTTCCCGATGTTTATTGGTCGCCGGGGACGTTTGAGTTTTGCATCGGCACGTTTTACACGGGGGCGCTGGCGTTGCTGGCGCTGCCGTTCGCGTTTTTGCGCCGCTGGCGGGAGCGTGGCCGGACGGAGCGCCTGCTGGTGATGTGGGGCGCGGTGCTGATGGTGTTTGGTTTGTTGATTGCGTTCGGGCATAACACACCGGTTTATCCGCTGTTGTGGAAATACGTGCCGATGATGAACAAATTGCGCTTTGCGTCGAAGTTCTTGCTGCTGGTGACGATTGGCGAGGCCGCGCTCATTGCCGTTGGGGTCAGGCACCTCCTGCAAATGTCGCTGACGAAGCGGGCGGTGGCGGTGCTGTGGGCGGAGGGGATGGCGCTTGCTTGCCTGGGCTTGCTGTTGCTGGCAGTGATGGTGGATCCGTCGCTGATGCCGGCGATTTTCGGTTATGCTGGCGCGCCGATTCCCGATGACAAATTAACGGCGGTGATGCCCAGTCTGGCGTGGTCTTATGTTTTTTTGCTGTTGGCATTTGGCTGGATTCTTTGGGTGCTGCGGCGGGGCGCCGGTCGTGTGGCAGCCGCGCTGGCGGTGGGGATGGCGTTTGTCAATTTGTGGGTGCTTTCCAGGCCGATTCAACCAACCGCGCCGGTGGGGATTTATGACCGTGTGCCGGAGGTGACGCGCCGCGCCGCTGACAGCCGGTTCCGCGCGTTTTCGTGGTATGAGAATGCCCATCAATATTTGTATGCCGATCCGCGCGCTGACATTTACGAGTGGGCGATGGAGGCCGGGGTCAATGCGGGTTGGTACCCATATTCCAACGTGCAGATTATGTGCCAAAACGGAATCAAATTGCAGAAATATAACGTGTGGATGAGTAAAATTTACGGTGAGAATCCGGCGGCGCGGGATAATTTTTTCGACGCCGCCGGTGTGCGTTGGGTGGTGGGCGGCGCGCCGTGGCAGCGGATTTTGTGGGGAAAGGAGAGGCGCGAGCTGAGCTTGACCGAGCGGGCGGCGGCGATACCGCGGTTTCATTTGTACACGGCATGGCAGTTGGTCGCTGATGATGACGCCGCTTTGAAATATCTGGCGACCGCTGACAATGAATTATTGCACCATGCGCCCGCTGTTGAGGAAACGGCATTGTTCAATGGACGCCTCACCCGTCTTTCATTGCCGACGAGTCCGGCGGGGACGAACACGCCCGGCGCGCTGACGTTGACACGCGAGGGCAACAGCCGGCTGGAGTTCACTGTCAGCGGCGGCGAGGTCCCGCGCTTGCTCACGGTCAGCGACGCGTGGTATCCGGGCTGGCGGGCGTTTGTTGACGGCGAGGAAGTGCCGATTTACCGGGCGAATTATATGTTTCGAGGTATTGTGGTGCCGGCTGGCGGGCATACGGTGCGGTTTGATTATTGGCCGGTGAACTTTGGGTGGTACCTTGCCGCCGCTGCGTTGGGGTTGGTGATGGTCAGCGTGTTATTGTTGGGATGGGCAGGATGGAAAAAGATTGAATCTCGCTGATGGTCGGCGATTATAAAAGCCATGGCTGAGGTTAAATTTTCCAGGCAGCGATTGGGGCATATTATCAAACGGATGCGGCAGCAGCGGATTCTGGTCATTGGCGACTTGATGCTGGATGAGTTCGTGTGGGGGAAGGTGTCGCGCATTTCGCCGGAGGCGCCGGTGCCGGTGGTGCATGTGGAGAAGGAGACGTTTTTTCCGGGTGGCGCCGCCAATGTGGC
>JAITHY010000209.1 GCA_031279715.1 Verrucomicrobiales bacterium
CCTGCCGAACCGAGTATCAGGTGGTCAGCAAGCTGACTCCCGCTCAACTTCTTCAGGAGACATTATCAAGATACTCCGCGACATCTTTGCTGTCAACCCTAATTTTTTGCGTCCCAATGAGGGGACGCCATCGTCAGTCAAGTGTTGGGTCAACGCGATTTTCTCCGCAAAGGTTAGCAAGTCTCAAAATTCATCCCGCGCCTTTGTACCATTATCACTGCGTTCAAATCATCCAAATATTCAGTCACGGCGCGCTCAATGCAAGCATGTGCCGGAAAGGAGCAGGTTATGCTTGGTAAGCTAAATCCCATCCAAATTTTCACCAACAACCGCCTCGCCGCGTGGTTTTGGTTCGCCGTCAGCGTCTTGGTGCTTGGCTACGCCTTGGTGTTGCAACCGTTCCTTCTGGTCACGGCCATGAGGACGAAGGAAAAGGTGCTGGTCGTCAATAACGATACCGGCACGATGATTTACGCGCCGGTACTCGGCTTCTTGCAAGCCGACGAGCTGCACGCGTATCATGCCCGCATGGCAATTTTCGCCATCTGCCAAAAATCACCGAACGGTTACGCCTTTCCCGAATTGGTCAACCGCCTCTTTGTCGAGACGTGCCGGAAAAAATTGCTCGAACAATGGGAGACTGACAA
This sequence comes from Verrucomicrobiales bacterium, assembly GCA_031279715.1. GTDB lineage: Bacteria > Verrucomicrobiota > Verrucomicrobiia > Methylacidiphilales > JAAUTS01 > JAIRPN01. Next base: position 648 of record JAITHY010000209.1, read on the forward strand.
GCCGCAGTTTCAGGCGCAGCAAATTCGCCAGACGCCGGAGATTGCCAAAATCACCATCGTCAGCACCGGTCTCCGCGACGGCTTCGATTCCGTGACCGTGAACGTCAGCGGCCAGGTTGTCCGCACCGGCGTGTCCGCCGGTGTGCCGTTCGCCGACCCGCACCCGTTCGCAGCGCAATTCGTTTTCATCCGCAACCCCGACATTCTCGAAAACGCGCTGATGCCGGAGGTCGTGGCAACTTTCACTTACAAGGAACAATGAAAACTCACTTGCAAAATCACAAATCCAGCCAATCCCGCAGGGCGTCTTTTACCGCATTCATGGCGGTCTTGTCCAGTGCGCCAAGCCGGCGCACCAACGTGCGCCCGCTGAACGCGGCCAGCCCTTGCACGTTCACAGTGGAAGGTTTGGGCAGCCAGTTGATTTTACCCAGTGGCACTTCACCGCGCTGTCCACGCAATTGTGAAGTCAGTGGCGCCACGGTGAGCAGCGCGCGGGCGTCACTGTCAGTAAACACAGCGAGCACCAACACTGGACGGATTTTGGCAACCAAGCCGCAATCTGCCATCCATATCTCGCCCACGGCGGGTCGCAACCTAATATTCACCGAGTGTTTCCTCCCAAACCTGTGCTTGTTGCGCCGCAGTCAGCAGCGTACTGGCGGACTCTTGGTATTCCAGAGTCAGGATAAAAGGCAATCCGCGGCGCAAAATGATTTGCGCCAGCAAGGCGTTGAACGCCTCGCCGGGAGTGAGGCCAAGTTGTTCAAGAATGCCACTGGCCTCAGTCAGGCGTTTTTGCGGGATTCGTGTTCTAAACAGCGTAGTTTGGGTTTGCATAGGCTCAATATGGCTCAAAAAAGTTCGCTAATCAAGCGTTTGCTAATTATTTTGTTAAGTTGTTGGATTGTTCGCATGGCGAGCGGCCAGTCCGCCATCAGCGAACTGCCCTTGGACGAAAAAATCGTTCACAAGGTCGCTGTCGCTTACGGCGAGGGCGTGACCACGTTCAAGTTCCCCGGCCGCATTGACGGCATTTACGCCCAGAAGGTCGCCACCGGCGGCAACCGCGAGGAATTTGCCATCGCTGAGTTTGGCTTGGCGTATCAGCCGGGGAATTCGTATTTCACACTTTGGGCGCAAAAGGAAAAAGCCAAAGACGTGCTGACGGTCGTGTGTCAGCAGCACATTTACCAGTTCAGCATCAGCGCCTCGACGAAGCCGATGCGTACCGTGACTTTTTACAATCCCGAATACGGCAGCGGCGGCAAGGTGGCGGTGACGCCGAGCAAGCTCATTTCCTTGCTGGACAAGGCGAAGTTGTATTATCAGTTGCAGGAGCATTACCCGGACGAGGTCGCGCAAATCGCCCACGCCCGCCCCAAGGCGCGGATGGTGTATGACGGGTTCGAGGTGTTGATTGATGATGTCTGGCGTTTTGAGAGCGAAGACACGCTGGTTTTCCGCGTGCTGCTGGCCAACCTCACCGACCGCCCCATCCGCTACGCCGCCAATCAAACCGCCGTGCGCGTGGACGAGCGGATTTATCCGGCGTCGGTGGCGGATATGTCCGGTGTCATGCCCGCTGACAGTATCACGGCGGCGTACTTCGCTGTTACCGGCAATCCGGTCGGCGGTCGGAACAATCTGCCGGTGGACAAAAATTGGAACATTTTGATTGTGCGCGAAACGTCGCTGACGGTGAGCACGGAACCCAAACAGCTAACGGGAAAATAATATGGAAAACTTTTGGAAATTCTTGGCATGGCTGAAAACCACGAAGGGCATCACGACGATGACCATTGTCGGCGCGATGCTGGTGATTTTATTTTTCGCTTGGGGGAAGGGGAACACGGACAAAGTTGTTGAGAATGCCGCTGAGATTAAAAGCAATGTGTCCGACACGGTCGGCAAGGCGGTGGTATTCGAGGAAAACACGCTGGCGCCGGTGATGTCCGGCGTCAGCAGCCAGACTCACCATCAGCAGCAACAGCAGCAGCAGTATCAGCCGCGAGCGGTGTTGCCGACGACACTGTACCAGTCGGCGGAAAAGTCTGTCGGCGCTGACTACGCGCCGTTTGGCCGGCTGATTAAATGCCAGTTGGTGATTACCGTGGATTCTGCGAAAATTGAGACGCCGATTGTCGCGCAGGTTATTGAAGATGTCTGGCACGAAGGGCGGCTGATTGTCAACGCCGGCGTTGAGGTTCACGGCATGGCGCAGGTTGACCGCGCCCGCGACCGCATTTCCGCGCAGAACAAATTCACGCTGGTGTGGCGTTTTCCCAATGACGCGATGAACGGTTACGAGTTGCCGTTGAACGGCATCGTGCTGGCGCATTTGCCGGAGCACGACGAGCACGGTTGGAAAATCATTGACGGCAGTGCCGGATTGCCCGGCGACGTCATCAAAAGCGACAAATGGGCGGAGTTGAAGGAATACGTCGCTACCTTTATTCAAGGAGCAGCGAGCGGTTTTGTTGACCAGCAAATGTACGCCAACAGCGGCGGTGTTTACCAATCGTATGATGGTAACTTAAAAAATGCCGCAGCGAAGGCGTTTCAAAATGCCGCCGACCGCTACGCCCAAGACATGCTCGAAGCCATTCGCCGCGATGGGTTCTTTGTCCGCGTTCCTGCCGGCACGACCTTTTACTTATACGTGACCCAGACGATTGACCTTGCCGACGCCGCCATCGGCGCCAGCAACGGCAACAACACGCTGGCGAACACGAACAGGAGAAACAAATGAACAAATCCATCGTATTCTTATTCCCGTTAGCGCTGGCAGCGTGCGCCACCCCTCCGCAACCTGAACCAGAGCGCGTGACGATTGTCAACTCAGCAGTGCGGTCGGCGTTCGAGCGCGGCCAATTTGCAAATGTCCGTAATGCCGAGGAGCTGACGCAATACACGCTCAACCCCTACGAAGACCCCAACGACCAGAACATCCGGTTCAATTCCGGCTCCAGCCACTCTCTTACACCCCGCTTGCGCCAACCGCATCCACGCGCTGCTGAGCGTCACCTCGCCAAACCCACGCGCCATTCGGGCATTTTTATAATTTCTTCGGTTGTTTTCCCGCGCCAATGATGCTGGAATTAATGGCAAGAAACAGACCTCAAAGTTGGGGACAGACAAAACCGCGGCAAATTGATAAATACCTTGTTGCGTTATGATTAAAAAGTCCATCGTTATTGTTGAGGATGACCCGGGGTTGCAAAAACAACTCACCCTCGTGCTCGCCACCGTCAAGGATTTTGAATGCCGTTACTGCGTCAGTACCGGCGAGGAGGCGTTGAAAAAAATTCCCGCCGACCCGCCGGACATCGTGCTTATGGACATCATGCTGCCGGGGATGTCCGGCATTGAATGTGTCGCGCGATTGAAAAAAGCCTGCCCAGGCCTGGAAATCATCATCCTCACCATCTACGAGGACAGCGAGAGCATTTTCCGCGCGCTCAAAGCCGGCGCCAGCGGCTATCTGCTCAAGTCCAGCCCGCCCAAGGCATTGTTCCAGGCCATTCGCGACATCTATGCCGGAGGCGCCCCGTTCTGCAGCAACATCGCGCGGAAAATGATTCAGTATTTGCAAAGCTCCGACCAATCCCCGCCCAAGACCGAGCCGCTGTCGGCGAGGGAAAAGGAGGTCATTGAAATGTTGTCACAAGGTTATTTGTACAAGGAAATCTCCGACAAACTGAACATCACCTACGAAACCGTCCGCACCTACGTGAAACGCATATGTGTCAAAATGCACGCCCGCAGCCGCATCGAAGCCGTCGCCAAATACCAGCACTAGCCCTCGCGCTGCTGTTGTCCCGCCCGCTGACAATGCCCGCCGAACCGCCTCCCATCACGGTGGAAACCAACGGCATTGCCTACCCAGCCGCTGACGGCGCCATCCGCCTGCCCGCCTCCACCGGAGAAATCTTCGTCACCATCGGCGACATGCTCAACGGCCAGCGCATCCGCTATCAGCTCGACGGCATTGACCGGCATTGGAACGAACGCGCGGACAACATGCGCATCGCCGTAATTTTTTACGATCACGCTGGCAATCACCTTGACGAGCAATCATTCTACTCCAGCGGCGTCAGCTCCGGCTGGCGCGGCACGGTGGACAACTCCACCTTCAGCCACCGCAGCGAAACGCTGACGGTGCCCGCCCACACCGCCAGCCTCGGCCTGTTCATGTCCTCCGCCGGACCTCCTTCCGCCATGGGCGTCTTCGTCGTCGCCAACCTCACGATTTCCAAG
>JAITHY010000208.1 GCA_031279715.1 Verrucomicrobiales bacterium
TGAACAACTGCGCCCGCGCCGTCACCGTCAGCGCCAGCAATAACGAGGCCCAAAAAATAAATCGATTGCGAATCATGTCCCACCTATAGCAAACCTTGCCTCATTAAACAAGCAACTCCACCGGTTTAATCCAAATTTCCTTGCCAAAATACTCCCGCGCCGCCCGCGCCACCCGCACCGCGTCCGCCTCGCTCACCGTCAGCGCAAACACCGTCGCCCCGCTGCCGCTCATCATGCTGTCGCGCACGCCGTCTTGCGCAGCCAGCCACGCCTTGGCCTCAGCCAGCCACAGATACTTGGCAAACACCGCCGGCTCCAAATCATTGCGCAACTTAAACTCACTCACCACACCATCAGTGTCACGGCTGTGCAACGTCAGCCTCCCCTCCTCCCCCATGACAGGATTCGCCGCGTATGCCTTGAACGCCCACGGCGTCGGCACCCCAAAGCCCGGATTCAGCAGCAAGCCGTGCAATTTCACTGTCAGCGACACCGGCTTGACCAACTCCCCGCGCCCCGTGCACAGCGCCGGAGTTTGGTACAGGAAAAAATTAATGTCGCTCCCCAGCGTCGCCGCCGCCGCGTCCAGCTGCCCCATCGTCAGCGAGCATCCCCAAAACGCATTCAGCGCCATCAGCGTATGCGCCGCGTTGGAACTGCCTCCCGCCAACCCGCCGCCGACGGGAATGCTCTTTCGCAACGAAATGCGCACCCCCCTCCGCGACCCGCTGAGCTGCTGCACCAACCGCGCCGCGCGCATCACCAAATTGTCCTCCCCCGCCGAAATGTCGCTGTCGATGAGCCTCAGCGACACCTCACCGTCAGCGGCCGGCCTCAGCGTCATCTCGTCAAAGAGGGACACCGGACACATCAGTGTCTCCAGATTATGAAACCCGTCCGGACGCTTGCCGAGGATACGCAGGTACAAATTAATCTTGGCAGGGCAATAAACTTTCATGCGCTGTCAATTTAGCCGCAAAAGGACACTCAACACACGAAGTTTTTTGGTTTCTTTACACCCCTTTGCCGCTACCATTTTCCGATGAACCCAGACCAACTCATCCTCGCCCTCGACGTCAGCGACGCCAACGAAGCCCTTGCCTGGGTGCGCCGCTGCCACGACAAAATCGCTTGCTTTAAAATCGGTCTGCAACTCTTCACCGCCCAAGGCCCCGACTTCGTCCGCGAGGTCCGCAAGACCGGAGCCAAGGTATTCCTCGACCTCAAGCTCCACGACATTCCCAACACCGTCGCCAAAGCCGTCGAATCCGTCTGCCGACTGGACATTCAATTCCTCACCATCCACACCCTCGGCGGACATGACATGATGGAAGCCGCCGTGCGCGCCGTGTCACTGTCAGCGCCACAAACCACCCTGCTCGGCATCACCGTTCTCACCAGCCACAACAACGACGACCTCGATGACCTCGGCTTCGACCATACCACCACCGGACAGTCGCTGCTGCTGGCCAAACTGGCAAAGTCAGCGGGCTTGCGCGGCCTGGTCTGCTCCCCGCAAGAAGTCGCGTTATTGCGAAAAGAACTCGGCGCGGACTTCACCCTCGTCACCCCCGGAGTCCGACCCGTCGGCGCCGCTGTTAATGACCAATCCCGCGTCGCCACCCCCGCCGAGGCTCTCGCCAACGGCAGCAGTCACCTCGTCATCGGCCGCCCCATTCTACACGCTCCCGACCCCGAAGCGGCCCTTGAGTCAATTTTGCGGGAGTAAGGTTTCCCCTCAGCGCGGCAAGGCAACGTACTCATCCTCCCTCAGCGGCAGCGTCCGCTTGCCCACCGTCAGCCGCCACCAGACCCAGGCGTTGGCCGCGACAATCAGCATGACCAGAACAAGAAACAGCGCGGTAACCGCGGCGTTGATATAATGGTTCATCATCAGTCGCTGCCACACGGCAACTTGCTCCGCCGTGCCGCTGACGGTGAGCTTTTCCCCCAGTTCCCGCGCCGCGCTGAGGAAACCCAGCCGACTGTCAGCGGCGAAAATCTTCATCCATCCCGCGCTCATCGTCACCGCCAGCAACCACCCCAGCGGCAGCGCCGTCACCCAACAGTAACGCGCCTTGCCCATCTTCAGCAACACCGTTGTCCCCAGCGACAATGCAATGACCGCCAGCAGTTGGTTCGCCACGCCGAAAATGGGCCAGAACGAATTGACACCACCCAGCGGGTCAATCACGCCTTGATACAAAAACCAACCCCACGCGCCCACGAACAGCACGCTCGCCAACCAACTCCCCAGCATCGAGCCAGTGTTGCCCAGCGGCTTCCACACACGCCCCAGCAAATCCTGCGTCAAAAATCGTCCCACCCGCGTCCCCGCGTCAATCGTCGTGAGAATGAACAGCGCCTCAAACATAATCGCAAAGTGATACCAAAGCGCCACCGCCGTCGGATGACTCACCAGCCGCGAGAACATCTGCGCCATGCCCACCGCGAATGTCGGCGCGCCACCCGAACGTCCAAACCTCGTGTGCTCACCAACAGCCGCGGCGAGATTACGCCTCTGCTCCTCCGTCACCGGGAAACCCAGCGCCGTCACCTGCGCCACCACGTCAGCGGCGGCTCCCTTCATGTTAATCGCAAAATATTCCCCAGGCGACATCACGCACGCGGCGATGAGCGCCATGATACCGACCAGCATCTCCGTAATCATCGCGCCGTAGCCCACCAGCCGCAGATCGCGTTTGCGCGCCAGCAGCTTCGGCGTCGTGCCGCTGCCGATGATGGCGTGAAAACCGGAAACCGCCCCGCATGCGATGGTGATAAAACAAAACGGAAACACCGGCCCCGCAAACACCGGCCCGCTGCCGTTGACAAACCGCGTCACCGCCGGCATTTGCAGCGTCGGCGCAATCAGCGCAATCGCCACGGCGAGAAAACCCACCGCGCCGATTTTCAAAAACGAGCTGAGATAGTCCCGCGGCGCGAGCAACAACCACACCGGCAACACCGACGCCAGCAAACCGTAGCCCATAATCAACCACGCCAGCGTCGTCCCTGGAAAATGAAACCACGTCTCCGCGCCCGTGCCCTGAATCCACTTGCCACCGATGACCGAAAGCGCCAGACCCGCCACGCCAACGACGCTGACGGTGACCATATTCGCCCAACGGAATTTCATCGCCATGCCCATCATCAATGCCAGCGGCATCGTCGCCGCGATGGTGAACAGGCCCCACGAACTCTCCGCCAGCGCCTTGACCACAACCAACCCCAGCACCGCGAGAATCATTACCATAATGGCCAGCACGCTGACCAGCGTCACCGCCCCCGCGAACGGCCCGACCTCCGCCCGCACCATCTCCCCCAGCGAGCGCCCGCCTCGCCGAATGGAACAAAACAATACGACGGTGTCATGCACCGCGCCGCCCAGGGTCGCGCCAATCAAAATCCACAACATTCCCGGCAAAAACCCAAACTGCGCCGCCAACACCGGTCCCACCAACGGTCCCGGCCCCGCGATGGCCGCGAAATGATGCCCGAAGACCACCCACCTGTTGGTTGGCACAAAGTCACGCCCGTCCTCGCGCAACACCGCCGGCGTCGCCCGCTGTTCGTCAATCGTCAGCACCTTCGCCAACAACCACACTGAATGAAACCGATACGCCAGCATGAACACGCACAACGACGCCACCACCAGCCACAACGCGTTGATTTGCTCCCCGCGATTAAACGCCAGCGCTGACAAACACCCCAGGCCAACCAACCCCACCGTCAGCCAGGCCGGCAGTGACCAGCGCTTATTCCTTCCTCTCATGATTGACGAGGGCCGCTTTGATGAATTCGCGGAACAAAGGATGCGGTTTGTTCGGCTTGGATTGGAATTCGGGGTGAAACTGGCAGGCGAGAAACCACAGGTTGTCCGGATTTTCAATGATTTCCACCAAATCTTTCTCCGCAAACACGCCGGCGATTTTCAATCCTTTGTCCACCATCAGCGCGCGGTAAGCACCGTTGAATTCGTAGCGGTGGCGGTGGCGCTCGCTGATGATGTCCTCGCCATAAGCGTCGCGGGCGCGACTGTCAGCGGTGAGTTTGCAGCGGTAACTGCCGAGCCGCATGGTGCCGCCCTTGGCGGTGACTTGCTGCTGTTCATCAAGCAAAGTGATGACAGGGTGCGGCGTCTCCGGGTTGAATTCGGTGCTATGCGCATCGTTCAAACCACAGACATTGCGGGCGAACTCAATCGCCGCGATTTGCATGCCAAGACACAAGCCGAAGTACGGAATATTATTCTCGCGGGCAAATTGCGCCGCCTGAATTTTGCCCTCGACCCCGCGACTGCCAAAGCCGCCGGGAATAAGCACACCGTCCATGCCGGCGAGAAACTTGCCCGCGCCCTCCGCCTCGATATCCTCGGCGTCGATTTTGTGCAAGTTGACACCGGTGTCATTGTTGGCGCCCGCGTGCGTCAGCGCCTCGTAAATGCTCTTGTAAGCGTCTTGGTGCTCAATGTATTTGCCAACAACGGCGATGTTAACGTTGTACCGCGGTGCGATGATGTGGTTGACAATCACCTGCCAGTCGTGCATGTCAGCGGGCGGGAGATTCAGCCTCAGATGATTGCACACGAGGTCGTCCATGCGCTGGCGTTGCAGTGTCAGCGGCACTTCGTAGATGGTGTAGGCAACGTCTTGTTCCTCAATGACAGCCTCAAGCGGGACATTGCAGAAGAGTGAGAGTTTGCGGCGCACATCCTCCTCGACAGGATGCTCGCTGCGGCAGACCAGTATGTGCGGTTGGATGCCGATTTCGCGCAACTTGGCGACGCTTTGCTGGGTGGGCTTGGACTTCAACTCGCTCGCCGCCTTGATATATGGCAGCAGAGTGACGTGAATGAACAGCGCGTTTTCCGGCCCGACCTCAAGCGCAAACTGGCGCAACGCCTCAAGAAACGGCAACCCTTCAATGTCGCCCGTGGTGCCGCCGATTTCGGTAATCACCACGTCACAGTCAGCGTGCTGGCTCGCGGCCTTGATGCGCGATTTGATTTCATCGGTGACGTGCGGAATGACCTGCACCGTCGCGCCGAGATAATCACCGCGCCGTTCCTTGCGGAGCACTTCCTCGTAAATACGGCCCGCCGTCAGCGTGTTCTGGCGCGTCAGCGGCGAGTTGGTGAAGCGTTCGTAATGACCAAGGTCCAGGTCGGTTTCCGAGCCATCCTCCAACACATAAACCTCGCCGTGCTGGTACGGACTCATCGTGCCGGGGTCCACGTTGAGATACGGGTCAAACTTTTGCAACACCACACGAAGCCCGCGCCGTTCAAGCAAAGTTCCAAGAGACGCGGCGGTCAGCCCCTTGCCCAGGGAACTCACCACGCCGCCAGTGACAAAAATATATTTCATGCAAAACCTAAAGTTGGGTTAAAAGTACCGCAGCACGCGCCGCAAATCCTCCGGAGTATCCACCCCGATGGCTTCCAAGTTAGTGGGCAACACTTGAATGGCAACACCATTTTGCAACGCCCTCAATTGCTCCAATTTTTCCACACATTCCAGCGGGCTGGCCGGCAGCGCCACCAAACGGCGCAAAGTCACCGGCCGGTAGGCGTAAATGCCAAGATGCTGCCAATATTCCGGCGCCTCACCGTCAGCGTCGCGGTGAAACGGAATCGCTGACCGTGAAAAATACAACGCCCGCCCGCTCAATCCGCTGACAACCTTCACCACATTCGGATCATGAATCGCCTCACTGTCAGCGGCCAATCTCCGCGCCAGCGTCGCCATCTCAAAATTCGGTGACAGGCGCGAGACAAACTCATCCAACACCTCCCCGCGCATCAACGGCTCATCCCCTTGCACGTTGACAATCCAATCCGCTGACAATGACGCCGTCACCGCCGCCACGCGGTCCGTGCCGCTGGGCAGCGCCGGGTCGGTCATCACCACCTCCGCGCCAAAACTCCGCGCCGCGTCAAAAATTCGCTGATGGTCAGCGGCCACAATCACGCGCCCAATCAACGCCGACGCCGACACCCCCTCCCATACCCGTTGAATCAGCGGCTTCCCTTTGACATCCGCCAACATCTTCCCCGGAAACCGCGTCGAGGCAAACCGCGCCGGAATCACCGCGACCACATTTTGCTTGTCGTTCATCACCAAAAACTAGCGCGTCCGTGTTGAAAGGAAACACCGATTTCATCAAACCCCGGTCAGCGGCGCGCTCAAACTGTCGCGGTCAGCGTCCGCAAAATCCATTCCGTCGCCGCGGCAAAATCCTCCGCGACAAAATGCGCCAACCCCCTCGCCCGCTCACGGTCAGCGACGCCGTCTTCCGTGTCGTGCAACAACAGGACGCTGCGACAACCCGCGTTGAGTCCGCATTGTACATCGCTCAAACGGTCACCAACGAAGACACTGGCGGTGAGGTCAATGCCATGCTCGTCTCGCGCTTTGAACAGCAGGCCCGGCGCGGGCTTGCGTTCACCGGCAGCGTCCGGCTGGCCGGGCGCGGCATAACACATGTAGTCGCCTGTGAAAAAATTGCCGCCAAGCTGCCGGAACATTTCGTCATTCACCGCGTCAACTTGCGCCTTGGTGATAAAACCGCGCCCAACACCCGACTGGTTCGAAACCAAAAACAACGCAAATCCCGCCGCTGACAGTCGCGGCAAATTTTCCCGCACCCGCGGCATCAACACCACTCGCGACGGGTCGCCGAGGTACGGCACATTCTTGATGAGCGTATCGTCACGGTCGAAAAAAATGGCGCGGCTGCCGTTCATTTGTCAAACACGCTCGCAATCAACTCCCCGGTGCTGACGGTGGCGGTGCCGAGTTTGCTCACCACCACACCGGCAGCGTGGTTGGCGATTTCCGCCGCCTCGTCACCATGCAATCCGGCCGCCAGCGCCGAGGTGAAAAACGCGATGACCGTGTCACCCGCTCCGGACACGTCGTAAACTTCCTTCGCCTTGGTCGGGGTGTGGTACACCTCGCCGTTGGGCTGGAACAATTTCATGCCGTGCTCGCTGAGGGTGATCAGCAAATACGGCAAATGCCAGCGCCGCAGCAAATCCGCGCCGATGTCGTCGAGCGGGCGCGCGTTATTGTCCACGCCCTTCACCGCGCACGCGGCGTAAGCCTCCGTCCTGTTCGGCTTGACCACCGTCGCGCCGCTGAAGTTGAGCAGGTTGTTCGGATTCGGATCCACGCTGATGATGGCTTGCTGGTTGCCGGAAATGATCAACTCGTCGAAAATTTCCTGCGTCAAAAATCCCTTCGCGTAATCCTCGACAATCACCGCGTCGTAGTTCGGCAGTTCCCGCTTCAAAAACGCGCGGATTTTTTTGACCTCCTCCGGCGTGAATGTCAGCTTCTCCTCACGGTCCACGCGCACCACCTGTTGCGTCCGCGCAATGATGCGCGTCTTCACAATCGTTGGAAATTTTTCGCTGATGAACAACCCCTTGGTGTTCATCTTCGCGTCACTCAGCAAGCGCGCAAGCCGTTCACCGGCGGCGTCCGTGCCGCGCATCCCGCACACGCCGACCATGATGCCGAACTCCGCCAAATTCC
>JAITHY010000010.1 GCA_031279715.1 Verrucomicrobiales bacterium
CCCGCCAAGCGCTGCGCAAGATAATTCGCGTTTAAAATCGCCACCGCGCTCGCCCGCGCCAGCCCGCTGCCGCTCATCATCGCGATATACATCCACGGAATACAGAGCACCCCCGCGCTGCCGAACCGCGCGCCGCTGACTGACCGCTGACCGTCAGCGGGATTGCCCGGCAAAAATTCCCGCAAATGTTCCGCCACGCATACCGGCCCCACCCCCGGCCCGCCGCCGCCGAGCGGAATGGCAAACGTCTTGTGCAGATTCAAATGGCACACGTCCGCGCCAATCGCACCCGGGCTGGTCAACCCAACCTGCGCGTTCATGTTCGCCCCGTCCATGTAAACCTGGCCGCCGGCGGCGTGCACAATCTCGCACAACTCGACAATCCGCTCCTCAAACACACCGTGCGTCGAGGGATACGTCACCATCACGCAAGCCAGCCACTCATGGTTGGCGTCCGCTTTCTCCCGCAAATCCGCGAGGTCAACCTCACCGTCAGCGTCACAATTCACCACCACCACCCGCAGCCCCGCCATCGCCGCGCTCGCAAAATTCGTCCCGTGCGCCGAGTTCGGAATCAGGCAAATCCGCCGCTGACCCTCACCCCGCGACTCATGCCAGGCGCGAATCGCCAGCAGCCCCGCGTACTCGCCGTTGGCGCCGGAATTCGGCTGCAACGACACCGCCGCAAGTCCGCTCAACGCCGCCAGCCACGACTCCAATTCCGCGATTAATTCCGCATACCCCGCCGTCTGGTCGGCGGGCGCCAACGGGTGAATATTCGCCAGCAACGGCCACGTCACCGGCAGCATCTCCGCCGTCGCGTTCAACTTCATCGTGCACGAACCAAGCGAAATCATTGAGTGCGTCAGCGACAAATCCTTGTTCTCCAGCCGTTTCAAAAAACGCAGCATTTCCGTCTCCGAATGATAACGCTGAAAAATTTCCTGCCGCATGAACGGCTCCGCCCGCAAACCCGCCAGCGATGAATTCTCAATGTCAAAATATCTTCCGCCTCCCACCCCCGCCTCCTCAATCACATTGCGCCCCGTGACGTTGAAAATCTCAATCAACTGCAACACCTCCTGCTCGTCCGACAACTCGTCCAGCGACACCCCGACCCCACCGTCAGCGTACTCGCGCAAATTAATCCCCGCCGCCAGCGCCTTCGCCAGCACCATTTGCTGCAACTCCACCGGCAGCGTCACCGTCAGCGTGTCAAAAAACGCCTCCCCGCCAATGTGGTAATCATGCTTCCGCAAATACGACGCCAGTGTCTGCGTCAGCGCGCTCACCCGCAACGCGATTTTCCGCAACTGCTCCGGCCCATGGTAAATCGCGTACGCCGTCGCAATCACCGCCGGCAACACCTGCGCCGTGCAAATGTTACTCGTCGCCTTGTCACGGCGAATGTGCTGTTCCCGCGTTTGCAACGACAACCGCAGCGCCCGCCGACCGTCAGCGTCCCTCGACACGCCAATCAACCGCCCCGGCATCTGCCGCTTGAACTCGTCCTTGGTTGCGAAAAACGCCGCGTGCGGGCCGCCGAAGCACAGCGGCATCCCAAACCGTTGCGAACTTCCCACCACCACGTCCGCGCCGAACTTCGCCGGCGGCGTCAACACCGTCAGCGCCAGAATGTCCGCCGCCACGACCAATAACGCCTGGTCAGCGTGCAGTCTCTCCGCCAGTGCGGAAAAATCCTGGATCACTCCGCGGGTGTTCGGATACTGAACCAGGGCGCCAAAAAATTTTTTTTCCGCCGGAAACTCCGCCAGCCCGCTGACACTGATGTTGATGCCCAGCGCCGCCGCCCGCGTCCGCACCACCGCGATGGTCTGCGGATGACAATTTTCCTCCACCCAAAACGTGTCACGGTCAGCGGCCCTGCCCCTGGCATTATACGCCATCGTCATCGCCTCCGCCGCCGCGGTCGCCTCATCCAGCAGCGACGCGTTCGCCAGCGCCAGCCCCGTCAACTCGCCAATCATTGTCTGAAACGCCAATAACAATTCCAGCCGCCCCTGCGAAATCTCCGCCTGGTACGGCGTGTACGCCGTGTACCAGCCCGGATTCTCCAAAATGTTTCGCTGCACCACCGGCGGCAAAATCGTGTTGTAATACCCCTGCCCAATCAATGAGCGATAAATTTGATTTTTCGCCGCAAGATCCGACAACCGCGCCAGCGCCTGTTGCTCGGTCAGCGGCGCCAATTCCGCCAGCGGCGGCTCAATGCGAATCCCCTCCGGCACCACCTTGCCGATGAACGACGCCAAATCCGCCTCCCCCAACGCCGCCAGCATCGCCTCAGTCCCGGCGGCATCCGGCCCAATGTGACGGTCAGCGAAAATATCTGGGTGTTCCACGGAAAATTCAATTTGCATATGCAATCACATTAGCCGCAAAAAAAACCGTGTCTATCCGCATTCATCCGTGTTTTAATAAATCCCATGCACCATCCGCCCATCCTGATTTCCACCGACTTCGACGGCACGCTCATCCTCGACTACACCACCTCATCATTAGCGCCGCGTTTTTTCAAATGCCTGCAAAAACTCCGCCGCACCCGCCGCGTCGTCTGGCTCCTCAACACCGGGCGCGAATGGTCATCCCTGGATGAAATTTTCAACACGCTGGCCATGCCCTGCCACCCCGACTGGCTCGCCCTGCTGGAGCGGGAAATTTATCGCTTCGCTAACCGTCAGCCCGTCCCGCTCTCGCACTGGAACCGGCATTGCGCTGACACTCACCGCGACCTCTTTGCCCGCGCCGCGCCCGCGCTGAAGCAACTCCGCCGTCACATCGCGCAAAGCGGAATCGCCGAGGTCATCCCCGACGACGCCTCCCCCTACGGCATCCGCGCCAACACTCCCGCTGACGCTGACCGCATCGCCGCCGAAGCCGCCTCGCTGCTGGCGGATTTTCCCGAAATGATGCTCATGCGCAACTCCGTCTACGCCCGTTTCGCCCACGTTGATTTTCACAAAGGCAGCTGCCTCGCCACCATCGCCAGGGAAGAGGGCGTCTCACTGCAAAATATCTTCGCTGTCGGCGACCATCTCAACGACCTGCACATGCTGCACCCGCGCTACGCCTCGCATCTCGCCTGCCCCGCCAACGCCGAGCCGCAAGTCAAGCAGGCCATCCGCGCCCACGGCGGCTATGTCGCCCGCGCCGCCGCCGCTGACGGTGTCGCCGAGGCATTAGGGCATTTTTTCGGCGTTTGACACAACACCTTGAACGCCCGCCCCGCGCCGTCGGGATGCAGCAACATTTTTTCCGCGTCATCGTCAGTGGGTTCGGTGCGACTCAAAATAAAATCCGCCTGCGTTTGCAAAAACTCCGTATGCAAACCCTGCCGCTCACCCCAGTTTTGCAAGTCGCTGAAATTCACATCGGCGGTCAAATCCTGCCGACCCATGCGCCGGTAAACCTCCGGCCCCTCCAGCCGCTGATGGTGAAAATAAGCGCGCACCGAACCGCGCGGGCGGCGCGCGTACAATTTTTCCGCCGCCTCCCCGTAATCAATCGTCAACATCGCCCCCCGCTCCCACAACGGCGCCCATGCTGACAGCCAGGCGCGATACGACTCGTGCAACTCAACCCGCTGACCGTCAGCGGCGGGCTGGCGCAAAACGGAAAAATCCCGCCGGTCAAACTGGCTGGCAATCCCGCCATCCCGCTCACGCACAACGTCACCGTCAGCGGACACAAAAATCTCCCGCCAATCCTCCCCTTGCCTGATTAATTGCACGCAAGG
>JAITHY010000011.1 GCA_031279715.1 Verrucomicrobiales bacterium
CGGAACGCCGGAACGCCGGAACGCCGGAACGCCGGAACGCCGGAACGCCGGAACGCCGGAACGCCGGAACGCCGGAACGCCGGAACGCTCCCAAAATGTTGATTAAACCAACCATTGAGGCCGTATTTTGACAATTTTGGTTATCGTGTCAATTATTTTTTGTATAATCGGTGTGCTTTTTTGCGCCACGAGGGGAGGGTCAGCGACGCGGCGGCCCAACGGAATTTTTCACTTTGCAGTTTGGAATTTACCCTTATCATGGGCGCTTGCTCGCGCGCTTAGCTCAGTGGCAGAGCATCTCGTTTACACCGAGGGGGCCGGGGGTTCGAAACCCTCAGCGCGCAGGCCGGCCCGCCACAAAAAATTTTGATTGTCAGTTTTTAAAATACTGGCATTGTGGTCGGCGATATTATGGCTAAATTTGTTCACAAACTATTGTGTCTCTCGGCGGCAGTAATGGGTTTTGCCGCCAGCGCCCATGCGGGTGAAGCGGACATCACCCTACCCAATCTGGACATCATCTCCTTCGAGAAACTCGGCGGGATCAACGGACTCGAACTTATGTGGGTCGGCCTTGGGATTTGCCTCATCGGGCTGATCTACGGGTTGTACCAATTCGCGCATACGAACGGGCTGCCGGTGCACGAGTCAATGCGCTCGGTGTCGAACACCATCTGGGAAACGTGCAAGAGCTATCTCATCCAGCAGGGCAAGTTCCTGGCGATTCTGTGGGTGTTGATCGCGGCGTGCATTGTGTACTATTTCGGCTGCCTGGAGGGCAAGGGCGCGCAGGCGGTGACGCTGATTCTGGGGTCGTCGATTCTCGGCATCCTCGGCTCGTACATTGTGGCGTGGTTCGGAATGCGGATCAACACGCTGGCGAACAGCCGGTCGGCGTTCGCGGCGCTGCACGGGAAGCCGTGGGCGGCGCTGGCGATTCCGATGCGGTCGGGGATGAGCGTGGGGCTGCTGCTCATCACGGTGGAGTTGTTCTTCATGATTGCGATTTTGATTTGGGTGCCGGTGGAGTTGCGCGGGGCGTGCTTTATCGGGTTCGCGATTGGCGAGTCGCTGGGGGCGAGCGCGCTGCGCATCTGCGGCGGAATTTTCACCAAAATCGCGGACATTGGCTCGGACTTGATGAAGATTGTGTTCAAGCTGCCGGAGGATGACCCGAAGAATCCGGGTGTCATCGCGGATTGCACGGGCGACAACGCGGGCGACAGCGTGGGGCCGACGGCGGACGGTTTTGAGACCTACGGCGTGACGGGCGTGGCGCTGATTGTGTTCACGGCGCTGACGGTGGGCGCTTACAGCCAGGAATTGTGCGCGCAAATCATCGTGTGGATTTTCTCGATGCGGTTTGTGATGCTGGCGACCTCACTGGCGGCGTATCTCATCAACGAGCGGATTGCGCGCAAGTGCTACGCCAACGCGCTGAAGTTCAACCCGGAAAACCCGCTGACGTGGCTGGTGTGGCTGACCTCGGCGATTTCCATCGGCATGACATTTTTGGCGAGCTACCTGCTGCTGCCGCCGAGTGATTTGGTGCATCACGACTTGTGGTGGATTCTGTCGGTCATCATCTCCTGCGGAACGGCCGCCGGCGCGTTGATTCCGGAGTTTACCAAGATTTTCACCAGCACGGAGGCGCGGCACACGCGGGAAATCGTGACGTCCTCCAAGCAGGGCGGGGCGTCGTTGAACATCCTCAGCGGACTGGTGGCGGGAAATTTCTCGGCCTTCTGGCTCGGCCTGCTGATGCTGACGCTGATGCTCATCGGCGCGCTGGTCGCCAACAGCGAGGCGGTGGCACAGTTGATTCCGGGCATTGAATTCGCCCCGCCGATTTTCGCGTTCGGGCTGATCGCGTTCGGGTTCCTGGGCATGGGGCCGGTGACGATTGCGGTGGACAGCTTCGGGCCGGTGTCGGACAACGCGCAATCGGTTTACGAGCTGAGCCGGATTGAAAGCATTCCGAACATCAGCGAGGAAATCGAGCGCAATTACGGGTTCAAGCCCGATTTTGAAAACGCCAAGCTAAACCTTGAGCGCAACGACGGCGCGGGCAACACGTTCAAGGCAACAGCCAAACCGGTGCTCATCGGCACCGCCGTGGTGGGCGCGACGATGATGATTTTCGGCATCATCCTGACGCTGAACAACTCCATCGACAACGGCGCGGTGATTGAAAAACTCAGCCTTGTGCGTCCGGAAATCATCCTCGGTTTCCTCATGGGCGGCGCGGTGATTTACTGGTTCACCGGCGCGAGCACGCAAGCCGTCAGCACCGGCGCCTACCGCGCGGTCGTGTACATCAAGGACAACATCGACCTCAAGGCCGAGACCGCCTCGCTGAAGGACAGCAAGGAAGTCGTGAAAATCTGCACCATCTACGCGCAAAAAGGCATGTGGAACATTTTCATCGCCATTTTCTGCCTGTCGCTGGCGCTGGCGTTCTTCAATCCGCACTTCTTCATCGGCTACCTTGTCAGCATCGCGTTCTTCGGTTTATACCAGGCGATTTTCATGGCGAACGCCGGCGGCGCGTGGGACAACGCGAAAAAGATTGTCGAGGTTGACCTGCGGCAAAAAGGCACCGACCTGCACGCCGCCAGCGTAGTGGGCGACACCGTGGGCGACCCATTCAAGGACACCTCATCCGTGGCGATGAACCCCATCATCAAGTTCACCACACTGTTCGGCTTGCTGGCGGTGGAAATCGCCATCGCGATTGAGGAACCGCGCACCAAATATCTCATTGGCGGCGTGCTGTTCTTCATCGCCCTGCTCTTTATTTACCGCTCCTTCTACGGCATGCGGATTCCCGAAGACGGCGCGGGCGGAAAAAAATAACCCGCTGAGCGTGACAAAAAAACGGGCGGTCCTCGCGGGCCGCCCGTTTTTTCATCCGCTGACACTCAACTACACCTTCCCCGCCCTCAACAACAGAACCGGCACGCTGACAGCGTGGCGCACTTTGTCCGCGGTTTTTCCGAAAAACAAATCCCCCCAAAACTTGTGCCCGTGCGTGGACATGGCAATCAGATCAACCTCCCGCGTCAGCGCCAGCTTGATGATTTCATCCGCAGGCTCGCCCAGCGCCAGCACATACTCAACGACAAAACCCTCGCCGCGCAACTCCGCCGCGCATTGCGCCAGATATTCGCGGTCCTGCTTGATTTCGTCACTCTCAGCGAGGTTCAGTTGCCGGTAATTCCGCGCCGCAAAACCGTCGGCGACATGCGCCAGCAACAGCCGCGCCGCCTTGATGCGCGCCAGCGGGCGGATGTGTTCGAGAATGACACGGTCAGCGGGACCGTTTTCCAGGGGGATTAAAATGTGCTGGTACATAATTTTTTCCTCACCGCTCAAAACTTAAAGACCTCGCCGGCCACGTCAACCAGCAACTTGACATTCAACCCGATAATCAACAGCGTCACCAGCCAGCCGCTGACTTTCACCCACGGCGGGTTGGCGAACTCGCCCATCTTCGCGCGGTCGCTGGTAAAGCGCATCAACGGCCACACGGCGAAACCCAGTTGCATGCTCAGCACCACCTGGCTGCCCACCAGCAGCGCCGTGGTTTCCCGCTCGCCCCACACGCCGATGATGATCACCGCCGGGACAATCGCCAGCAACCGCGTGATGAGCCGTCGCAGCCACGGGCGCAGGCGCAAATTAATGTAGCCCTCCATGACGATTTGTCCCGCCAGCGTGCCGGTCAGCGTGGAGTTTTGCCCCGACGCAAACAGCGCCAGCGCGAACAGCAGCGACGCGCCGCCGCCCAGTATCGGCGTCAGCAAGCGGTAGGCGTCTTGAATTTCCTCCACATCGTGATGCCCCGTGGTGTAAAACGCCGCCGCCGCCACAGCCAAAATCGCCGCGTTGATGAAGAACGCGAACAGCAGCGCGACGTTCGAGTCAATCGTGGCGAATTTGATGGCCTCCCGTTTCCCGCGCGAGGACTCCTCGTACCGCCGCGTTTGCACGATGGAGGAGTGCAGGTACAAATTGTGCGGCATGACCGTCGCGCCGATGATACCCAGGCTGATATACAACATCCCGCTGTTGGTGACGATTTCCCGAACCGGAATCAACCCGCGCGCCACGTCAATCAGGCACGGTTTTGACAAAAACAACTCCGCCGCGAAACAGGCGCCGATGGTCACGATGAGCAGGATGACGAGAATTTCCACGTAGCGAAAACCCCGTTGTTGCAAGAGCAGCACAATCATCACATCCAGGCTGGTGATGACACAGCCCCATACGAGCGGGATTCCGAAGAGCAACTGCAACCCGATGGCGGTGCCCACGACTTCCGCAAGGTCGCACGCGGCAATGGCGATTTCGCAAATCACCCACTGAAACCACACGCACGGCTTGGGATAATGGTCGCGGCAGGCTTGCGCCAAGTCGCGCCCCGTGGCGATTCCAAGCTTAATCGCCAGATGTTGCAGCAGCATCGCCATCAAGTTTGAACCCAGCACCACCGCCAGCAGCGTGTACCCGAATTGCGAGCCTGCCGCCAAATTGGTCGCCCAGTTGCCCGGATCCATGTAACCAACCGCCACAAGAAAGCCCGGCCCCGCGAACGCCAGCCACTTGCGCCAAAACGACCCCTTCCCCGGCACGACCACGCTGCGATGCGCTTCCGGAAGGGAGGGCTGCCCGCCCGTCCCGCGCCAGCCCTGATATTTCCTCCTGAACATCCGGACAAATTATCGCGCTTATTAAACTTGTCAATAAAAATTTGACAAGACAAACTTTTTTAAACAAACGCCGGCAACCGCGCCGATGACAGCAAACTCAAGGCGCGCAATTCCGCCGACAGTCGCGCGATGGCGGCTTGATGGTCAGCGGTCAGTTCGTAGCGGATGTATCGGGTCAGATAGCGGAGTTCAAAGTCGTCCCTGGCGATGCGCTGACGGTGAGCGAGACCGGACAAGGTCGCGACGCGGAATTGAGCGAGCATGTCCGCTGACAGTGACGCGCGCGGATGCATGGTCCACGCGGCGAAGACGAACGGCAGACCGGTGTGCGCCTTCCACGCGGCGGCAAGGTCAAGAACGGGGACACCGCGGTTGGCGGCGCGGAAATCGATGGCCTTGGTGCCAATCAACACCTGAGCGTCAGCGGGCGCGCCGTGCGGGACATATTCAACACGCCGCTGACAGTGACGCTCCAAAATAATTTTCACCAAGTTCACAGACGTGCGCGATGACGAATCAAGCGATACCGTGCGAATGAGCGGCAGCGGCTTGGGCAAGGTCAGGATGACGCTGTACACCTCGCCGTCAGCGGCGATGCCGACGTCGAGCAATCGCGCGCCGGGGTTTTGCAACGCGGCGACGACGGGAATGAGCGCGAGGTCGAACACACCGCGCTCATACTCCGCCGCCAGCGCCGACGGCTCCAGCAGCCTGACATTGCGCGGCAAGCCATATATCAGCGGCTTGGAGTTCAGGTAGGACACCGCGCCGATGGAGAGTTTGCCCAAATTATTCATCTAGCCCCGCAAGCTCCGGTAAATCGTGTTGCGCTGCACCGGTTCCCTGCCCGCCTCGCGGATGACTTTTTCCAGACTCATCACCGTCAGCGCCAGCGGCGTTTTCGCGCCGGCCATGTGGAAAACTTTTTCCTCGATGACCGTGCCGTGCAAATCGTCCACGCCGTAATCCAAACTCACCGCCGCCAGCGGCAGCCCCATGCTAATCCAATACGCGGTGAGGTGGTCGAAGTTGTCGAGATACACGCGGCTCACCGCCAGTGTCCGCAATTCCTCCAGCGCGGAGATGCGCCGCAGGTGCGCCAGCGCGTTGTTGGCGGGTTCAAAAACGTACGGGATGAACGCGGTGAAGCCGCCGGTCTGGTCCTGCAACTCGCGCAAGCGCCGCAGATGGCCGATGCGTTGCGCGGGCGTTTCAATGTGACCGTAGAGCATCGTGCAGGTGCTTCGCCGGCCCATGCGGTGCCACTCGCGATGAACTTCAAGCCATTCGTCGGCGCTGTCCTTCACGCCGCAAATTTGGTCGCGCACAGCGGGGTCGAAAATCTCCGCGCCGCCGCCGGTGAGCGCCTCCAAGCCAGCGTCGCGCAACAGCGTCAGCGTCTCGCGGATGGATTTTTTGGCGACGCGCCCGGCAAGGTGGCGGATTTCAACCGCGCTGAACGCCTTGACCGTCAGCGCCGGCGCGGCGTGTTTCAACGCGCGCAGCAAGCCGGTGTAATACTCAAACGGCAGCGACGGATGCAGGCCGCCGACAATGTGCACTTCGGTCACCCCGTCAGCGGCGGATTTTTTCGCCAGTTCCGCCATCTCGCTGACGGTGAACTCAAAGGCGTCCGCGTCCCGCTTGCGGCGCGCGAAGGAGCAAAATTTGCAATTGAGAACGCAGATGTTGGAATAATTGATGAAACGGTTGACGACGTAAGTCGCCCGGTTGCCGTTTTTGCGTTCACGGACACGGCTGGCGAGGCGGCCCAAATCATGAATGTCAGCGTGTTCATAAAGCCAGAGGGCCTCGCTGTCGGTGAGGCGCCGGCCGTTGCCAATTTTTTTCTCTATCGCCGCTAATTGTGCCATAACAAACTGTCCAGAAAAACGCCCGCCAACAATATCACGCTGACGGCGGCGTTGATGTTAAAAAACGCTTTGTTGATTGCCCCTCGGTCGGCAATGTCGGCAATTTTGTGCTCCCACACCAGCGCCGCCGCTGTCAGTGACCACGCCGCGTAATAAATCCACGAAAAATGCGCGAGCCACCCGAACGCGAGAAACCCAATGACCGCGACAACATGCAGCGCGCGCGCCAACTTGAGCGTCAGCGGCACGCCGTAACGCGCCGGAAAACTGCGCAGTCCGCGCTGACGGTCAAACTCGGCGTCCATCGTCGCGTAAATCAAATCAAACCCGAACACCCAGCACAGCACCGCCGCGCCGAGCGTCAGCGGCGTCGCGTTGAACACCTCGCCACGAATGGCGCACCACGCGCCGACCGGCGCGACGCCCAGCGCGAGACCGAGAAACAAATGCGTGAAGGAGGTGAAGCGCTTGGTCAGCGAGTAAAACAGGATGATAAACAGCGCCAGCGGGCTGAGCCGCAAGCACAGGCTGTTGAGTTGAGCGGCGCCGAGGATGAACAACACCGCCGCCGGGATGAAAATCAGCGTCGCGGTGATTTTCGTGAGCAGCAGCTGGCGGTTAGCCGTGCGCGGATTGGCTTTGTCAAACTCCCAGTCGGCAAGGCGGTTAAACACCATCGCCGCCGTCCGCGCCGTCACCATGCAGGCGATAATCCATCCCGCCGCTGACAGTGACACCCGTCCGCCGCCGGCCGTCCACATCGCCATCAGCGCGAACGGCAGCGCGAAAATCGTGTGGCTGAATTTGACGAACTCCAGCGCGTTGGCGAGGCGGTTGGGCATAAGAATGTTTTAGCGCGGAAAATCCGTCACGCAATGATTTACGACGGACGCATCACACGCCGGGGCCGGGTGTCACGGTTTTTTCTTCGTCGCGGATCTGGCCGCAGGCCCGTCTTTGGCGGCGGTGTCGCGGTAGAAAAGAACGCCGTGTTCCTTTAGGTTGTAGCTTAGGTCTTTGAATTGTTGAATGGTTTGCTTTAAATCGGCCGCGGTTTGCGGGTCGTTGAGCAGGAGATTCAGCGTCCCCCGCCCGCGCTCGGTTTGCTCCAGAATGGCGTCGAGGCGGGTGGCGATGCTTTTGCTCCGGGCGATGGTGTCGTGCAGATTTTGCAGCGTCTCGCCGCTCATGAGTTGCTGGTCGATTTTGGCGGAGATGTCGTCGAGGCGTTTGATGATGGGTTGCGCTTGCTGGGCGAGGTCGCCGAGGCCTTTGTTGTTTTCCTGCAATTTTTCGACGCGGGTGCCGTTTTTGAAGTAGGTGTCGGCGGGGGTGTCGGGGCTGACGATGTCCACGAAGCGGTCGCCGAGCAAGCCGTAGGAGCCGATGCGGAATGTGGAGTTGACGGGGATTTGAATGTCAGCGCGGATTTTGAGGGTGATCTCGACGGCGCGGCCGTGGTTGATGATGGCGGGACGTCCGGCGACTTTGCCGATTTTCGCGCCGCGGTAAAGAACTTGGGAGTCTTTGATGATGCCGCTGGCGTTGGGGAAGGTGACGGTCAGGAGGTATTGGTTGGTGAACATTTCGCCGAAACGCCCGAAGGCGACGGCGAGGATGCCGACGGCGATCAGACCGCTGATGATGAAGGCTCCGACTTTGATTTCGAGTTTGTTGTTCATACGATTGTGTCCTGGGGTTCTGATATTCCTTTGATAAATTTTCGCACCACCGGGTCGCGATTGGCCTGAATTTCAGCGGGGGTGCCCTGGTAATAAATTTTGCCTTCGTGAAGCTGGCAAATGCGATCGGCGATGTGGCAGGCGCTGACCATGTCATGGGTTACGACGATGTTGCTCATGTTCAGCCGCTCGCCGAGGCGGACGATGAGCTTGTTGATGCTGTCGGCGACAATGGGGTCGAGACCGGTGGTGGGTTCGTCGTAGAGCATCAGCGCGGGGCGGCTGATGATGGCGCGGGCGAGGGCGACGCGTTTTTTCATGCCGCCGCTGAGTTCGGCGGGCAGCCGCTGCTGCTGACCGGGCAGATCCACAATATCGAGGGCTTCGCGGACACGGTCAGCGATTGTTTGTTCGCTGAAGCCGCCTTGCTCAATCAGGGGGAAGGCGAGATTTTCACCCACGGTCAGCGAGTCGAACAGCGCGCTGTTTTGGAAGAGCATGCCAATTTGCCGGCGGTGAGGGTTGAGCGCTTCCTCGCCGAGGGCGGACAAATTCGCGCCTTTGAAAATGACGGCGCCGGAGTCCGGTTGCAGCAATCCCATGATGTGGCGGAGGAAGACGCTTTTGCCGCCGCCGCTGCGGCCGATGATGACCACGTTTTCGCCGTCGCTGACAGTGAGGTTGACGCCGCGCAGGACGGGGTCGCCGCCGAGGGATTTGTGAAGGTCGCG
>JAITHY010000072.1 GCA_031279715.1 Verrucomicrobiales bacterium
GACGCTTGCAGGCTGGGTTCAACAAACCAGCCGCCTTTGAAATCAAACCGCCGGCCGGCTTCCAATGACACGCCGGCGCTCCAGTTGTTATAGTCGCCCTTGTCCCGGAAATTGACATCGTCGGAATTGGTGGCCTTGAACTTATTGCCGGCATACTGCCCCTTGACAACAAAGTCGGCGAACCAGCCGGATTGGTTCAGCCAAGTGGCATAAAAACCGGTGTAGTAATTGCTGCTGTCTCCGCTGCCGTTGCGTTTGAAATCACGCCGATTGCCGCCATAACCCAGAAAATAACCGCCGGTGATGGAATTATCGGCGTTCAACAGCCATGTCTTGTCCGCGCCAAGATCTATGCCATACACATAATCGGTGAAATTGCCGAGGCCATTGATGCCGAGTTTGATATTGGATTGCTGGCCGTAAGTCTTGACCCAGAAATCCACGCCCAGTTCGCCGCCTTGTTTCCCGTTTCTGATGTAATCAAGCAAAGTCTGCTCCACCTGATAACGCACCTCACCCATGCGTTTGTTAAGACTGCTCAACTGGGCAAACCATGTAACCGCCGAGGCGCCGGCCGTGTTCAAAATGGCATTGGCAGCGGCCATGTCCCGCACACCAGACAAATACCAATTCTGCCCATCCGTGGTCAGGTCATATTTATACAAACCCGAATAAAGCGAACCTCCAGCCAGGGAAAACTCCGCTCCGCTATTGCCGCTGATGCTGACAATTTCATCGTTTCCCAGAGGCCCGCCCATTTTGCCGGTTTGGTTGATGTACAAAACCGTGGCGCCGCTCGCATTGCCGAGGATATTGATGTGGTCCACGATGGGGGAATTGCCGTTCATGTTCGCGGTCATGTGGATGCCGGGCAACGCGCCATTGGTGCTGACACCGGTATAATTGCCGTCGATTGTCAGCGTGCTTTGGGTCACGCCGTTGCCAAAGTAAACGTTGCCCAAGTTGGTCAAATCACCGTGACCAAACCGGGCGTCAGCGTTGTTCAACACCGCCACGGCGCGGAAGGCAATGGTGGTGCTGCCGACGTAATCGTTTTTGCCGCTGATGGTGGTCGTGCCGCTGACGGTGACATTCATCTGCTTGGTGCTGGTCAGAGCGCCCAGTTTCGCCACATTGTTCAACTCAAGGTCGGAATAATTCCCGTCGCCGAACGACAGCGTGCCGCTGACCGTGAGCCGGGCATTGTCACTGATGTTGAGCGCGCCGGAAGAACCGGCCTCCTTCGCCACCTCCATATTGCCTCTGACGATGAGTTCGCTGTCATCCACCCGCAAAGAGCCGGAACCGACACTGGCAAAGGACAAATCGCCGTTAACGGTCAATTTGCTATTTCGCTCGACATTAACATACACGCTTGAATTCGCGGCGCTGGCAAAGGTCGCGCTGTTCGTCACCAACGAGGCAGTTCTGGACACCACCAGCGTGCCGCTGGAGTTCACGCCGCTGGACATGGATAAATCACCCGTTTTCACAGTCGAATTGCGGTCTGCGCCAAGAAATGCGCGCGCCCCCACTCCCGATGCCATGCGGAGATTTCCCGATGAAAATGAAGAGGAGTCCTTAACATCAATATCAGCCACTGAACCAACCCCGGAAGCAGCGTCTATCTCACCGGCAACTGACATCATGGAATTATTTGCGACGCCAATCCAAGTCATCGAAGCGTTTCCGCTTGACCATTTATTGGTTCCACTCCCCTTGATTTGGGCATAACCCCCATACAAACCAAGCTCGGCATTGGAATTCGCGCCACTGCCGGCGTGCAGCAAGCCCAGGTTGACAAATCCATCGGCAGCGGACGCTCCTCTGACTTTCGAACTAATATATATTCCACCCCCGCTGTTATCCATGTTTCCCAAATACACATCCCCCTTGTTTTCCCAGTGCGACGAGCCGCTGACATACAGGTTATACTCATAATCATCGGAATAGCTGATGGTGGCGCTTTGGGTTGAATAGCTGATGGTGGCGCTTTGGGTTGTCAACGTGCTTTGGCCATCCAGGCGCAACGAACCGGATGACCAGGCGCTATGCTCATAATCTGGCGAAATCGCAGTGTCAGTGCCGGACATCACCAGCGCGCTGTTAATCACCAAGCGTGACGAGTTACTGAGAAAAATTCTCCCGCCTTTGCGAATCAACACTTCCTGCTCATTGGTCACCGCGCTGTCACTGATGTTCAAGGTGCCATAAGTGTCAAAACTGGTGTAGTTACCGACCGCCCCCGTGCGGAGATTTTTTCCGGAAAGCTCCAGTTGCCCAAGGTTATGCCAGTTGGCATTGCTGACGGTGATTGTCGCGTGACCGCCCACGGCAGTGTAATTGCCGCCTGAGGTGTAACTATAACCCTCGGCAGTGATGGAAGACAATGTGCCGCTGGTGGTCAGGGATCCCCAGTTGGTAATGTCAAAATGCGTCGTCCCGGTCGAATTGAAGTTCACATTGACAAGAGTGCCTCCCTGTACAATCAAATTAGATATGGTAATTGAGGTGGTACCGGTAATAGTCGGATACCATAAATCGTAACTGATAATGGCGGTATCCTCATAAGCGTTGTTCTGTTCGCCAGGGATGCCGCTTAAATAATAACTGTGACCGTTGTAGTTGTACCAATAACCATCGGTGTCAGGCCAGTTAATCCTCGCGCCGTTGGTCAAACCGCTGCCGCTGGGCTGCCAATAGTAAGTATCCGCCCAAGCGCTGCTCATCACCGACGACCATAAGGCCAAACCAATCGCCACAATTGAAATCAATCCTTTTTTCATAAATCCTTTTTCTAAGTTATCCAGCCTGATTTTTTTACAGGTTTTGTTTTATAAACTATTTTCGCCGCATCTGCAAATAAATTTAATCATTGCAATTATCTTTTTTAACCTCCGGACAACACTACCACACGCCAGCGCCAATGACCGGATAAGCGCCTTCGTCACCACCCCTCGGTCACCTGCCGGACAATCTTCCGTGCCGCCTGCATCGCGGCCAAGGGCATCGCCTGGCGTTCAGCCTCAACATTGTCGCCGCCAAGGTTGAAATTGGCCACGTAATAATCGGTTGAACCCTGGAATGGCACGTCCTTGAAAATCACCTTGCCGGTGAGGTTGTTCGTCAGCGTCGCCCGCGCCGTCAGCGTGGCGCGAAATTGCGTCGTCTGGGTGCTGTTGTTGGGATTGTAATTCACCGCCGCGCGGTTGAA
This sequence comes from Verrucomicrobiales bacterium, assembly GCA_031279715.1. GTDB lineage: Bacteria > Verrucomicrobiota > Verrucomicrobiia > Methylacidiphilales > JAAUTS01 > JAIRPN01. Next base: position 3,215 of record JAITHY010000072.1, read on the forward strand.
GCTGACAACCGTCAGCGTCAGCGTCGCCTCCGACGCCCCTGCCCGTCCGGTTTGATACGTGCCGTCGTTGCTGAATTCGTGAATGACCGCGTTGGTCACCAACGGCGCCAGGTATGGTGTGAAGGTCTCGTTTTTCACCATCGGCACCCAGATGCTCTTCACACCCTTCATGTCGCCGGATGGAATGTTGCCCAATTGATAACCGGCGCAACCGAGCATACTCAGCGGCAGCGCCAACAATAAACTGCGTGACAGGAGTTTCATAAAACAGGTGGGTTTTCCGCTCGTTCCTTGGGTGCCGCTGCCGGCGCGGGACTGGCATCCGGCAAGGCCGCCGCCTCCGGTTTCTTAAACATGGGCGACTTGCCGCTTTGCAAATTCCGGACTTCCTCAATGCGTTCTTTCGCCTGCGCTGCCAATGAGGAATTCGGCGCTTGCTGAATGACATCGTTGAAATAAATCAACGCCGCCCTGCAGCCCTTGTCGTCGCCTTGCTTCAGGTAAAACAAACCGATGTTGTAAGAGCCTTGCACCCGGCGTCCGCTCAACTCACTGATGTAAATTTTCGCCTGCTCGGCCTTTTCGTTTTCCGGATAACGCACCAAAAAATCCTGAAAGGCGTCGATGGATTTCTGCGCCGCGCTTTGGTCGTAATCCGGCTGGCTGGAAGCCTGATACCATGCGTAGCCAATCTGGTATTGCGCCGGCCCCGCCAAATCGCTGCCCGGATATTTGTCCAGCAGTTTATTGTAGGCGCCGATGGCCTCCGACCAGTTTTTCTGTTTCTCGCGCGCCAGGCCGATTTTGAACCAAGCTTGCGGCGCATACACCCCGTACGGCGCGTTTTTAATCACCGTGCTGTAAATTTCCACCGTTTTGTCCATCGACGGCAGCAACGGAATTTTCCACAACCGCTGCGGCTCACCGTTCAAAAACAAATTGCCGATGGCAAACTCGCGCTCAATCGACAAATCAAAAAACTGGCTCGCCGGATATTTCTCCACCACTTTTTGATACGCCTTGTACGCGTCCCAAAACTCCCCGCGTTTTTCCAGCATGAACCCGACTTTGAACTGCGCCTCGCCCGCTGACGTTGACAACGGCCAGCGCCGCACGATGCTGCGGTATGTTTCCAACGCGCTCTTGAAATCCTCCTTGGCCTCCTGGTTCCGCGCGATTTGCAGGGCCGCTTTCGCATCGCTCGCCGCCAGTGATTCGCCGCTGCTTTCGTTGACCCAGCCCTCCCCCGGACGCCAGACCAAGGCGGCGGAAGTCACCGCTGCCAATGACAGCCAGAGGCATGCTGCGCTGATATAGGATTTATTCATGGCCAATTATGCTAAAGAAGTCCCCGAATTGGTCAAGGGCCGAAATCACACCGTCAGCGGGTCAATGTCACGGCGCGGGGCTATCCGTCTTGATGTCCATCTTGTTCACCGCTGACGGTCTGCCGTTTCAAATGCGCGAAATGCAGGAAAATATTGTACAATGTAAATACACACGGAAAAGCTGTCATCAAAATGCCCACCGAGTCATTCTTCCCCCAGATGTAATACGACAACGCGCACGCGCTCCCCACGAAACTCATGTACCAAAAAACTATCGGCAGCACCGGCCGTTTGGCAAAGTGCGAGACGAGCGCCTGCACCGCCCAACGCCCGCCGAACATCAGCGCGCCGAACCAGCCGATGATCTTCCAGCCGGTGACCATCAGCGTGCAGTCACCCCAATTGAATTGCCACAATAGCTCACTCATGACGATACGGATCCTTCTGCCAATGTATCTGGCGTTTAACATACCAACCCACCCCGATTAAATCATACAATCCGCGCAACGCCCGCCCGCTGATGGTGTACTTTGACACCCCGAACCGACGCTGACGGTGATTAACCGGCATTTCACAAATTTTTTTCCCCGCCGAGCCAAGCAACGCGGCGAGGTAACGGTGCAGGCCGTTGAACGGTATCAAATATTTGACACAGTCACGCCTCAGCGCCTTCAGCGAGCAGCCCGTGTCGCGGATGGGGTCGGGCAGCGCCAGCCGCCGGCAACCGTTGCCGATGCGCGAGGCGAGGCGGCGCGCGAAATTGTCCCGCCGCTTTTCACGATAGCCGCACACCAAATCATACTCCCCGATTTTCTCCAACAACCGCGCAATGTCATGCGGGTCGTTCTGCCCGTCGCCGTCAAGCATCACGCAAACATCACCGTCAGCGGCTTGCAAGCCGTAATATATCGCCGCGCTCTGGCCCAGATTTTTTCCGTTGGACAAACAGCGCACGCCGCTGACGCTCAGGATTTGTTCCATCGTCCCGTCCGTGCTCCCGTCATCAACAGCGATAATCTCCGCCTCCGGCTGGCATTCGCGGATTTCCCGCAGCAACATTCCGGCGCTTTCCTCCTCGTTGTAAAACGGAATGATAATGGAAACTTTCATAATTCTTTTGACGGCCCGGATTTTCACTCATCGCGCCTCACCGTCCGATTCCCCGCCGAGTTCGCGGCACAGATAAAACTTGAACTTTTTGATGTTTTGCCCGCGCCACACCGTGTAACTTTCCTTGAGCAACTCCACTTTGGCAAACTCCCGTCGCAACGTTTCCGGCGCGCTGCCCGTGGTCACGAAAATCGCCGACTGGTTGCCAAACCCGTCGCTATAATCCGACCAAAACGAATACTGGTTGCGAATGCCGGGCGCGCTGACCAAGTATGTCCGCGGCTTGTGCGGCAGGTAAAACGACACCAGACTCGCCGTTCCATAATCCGGGGCGATGACAAACGTCGCGCCGTGTTCTTTTTGCAACTCATACACCTGCGCCCCCAAACTCGCCCACCCGCGCACACGGTCAAGCGGATCCTTCCTCAGCGGCAGCCGCCACCACGCGCCGATGGTAATCGCCACCGTCATCGTCAGCGCCACCGCCACGCCGGCGGTGACAAACAACCCCGCCGGCACCTTGCGTTTCGCCAGCCAGTGCCACCACAACATCACCGCCAGAACGAATCCGCTGACGAAGCACGGCACGACCCAGTTCGCCTCCGCCGCCTTGTTGAGGCTCAGCGTCGCGTAGAACAGCAACAGCGGCCAGAACAGCGACTGCAAAAACAGGAACCTCGTGTCGCGCCAGCGCCTGAACCCCGCCACCGCCGCCGCGAGGATGCCGATGACGAACAGCGGTGAGTACGCGGCGAGCAATAATTGCGCAAATTTCCAAAGTTCGTTGAACGAGCATTGCCAGTGTTTGTCCAGCGAGCCGCGTGTCCATAGGTGCCGGACGGTAATCCAATCATGCTGGTAATTCCAAATCACCACCGGCGTCAAACACACCAGCGCCGCCAGTGTCATCAGCCAGAAATTTTTTTGCCACAGCCGCTGACGGTGAGCCGGCGAGCACGCACAGAACAGCGCGAAGCAAAACAACTCCGCGATGTTGGTGTATTTCGCCAGCATTCCCAATCCCACCAGCAGCCCCGTCAGCAGCCACCAGCCGCTGCCGCTCACCTCGTCCTTCGCCCGCCAGAACGCCAGCGCCGCCGCAGTCCAGAAAAACACACTGACCGGATCAATCGTCATCAACACGCTGCCAATGGCGAACAACGGCGTCACCACCGCCAGCAACAGCGCGAAAAATCCCGCCGCCCCGCCGAACAACTTGCGCCCCAGCCGGTACAGACAATACGCCGTCCCCGCTGACAGCGCGACCGAGCCGCAGCGAATGCCAAACACCGTGTCGCCAAACACATGCGTCCCCAGCCAAATCACCAGCGCCACGCCCGGCCCCTTGCTGTAATAACTCCAGTCCAGGTGCCTCGACCACAAAAAGTAGTAAGACTCGTCCGCGATGAGTTCCAGTTGCGACACATACCACAGCCGCCACAGCGTCAGCGCGGCGATAACAGCCAGCGCCGCGTGGTGCCACGTCACCGTCCAGCCACCCGGCAGCCGAAAATCAGCGACCGCTTCCTGCGAGTAATGCGGGGTGTTGTTCATAGTATTTCGGCGCAAAACGCCGCGCGAAAGTCTGCCAGAGTTTGTCCGCGATGCAACATATTAACCACGTGTACCCCACGCCGAGCAACAATCCCGCCACCGTGTCCAACGGAAAATGGTCGCCCGTATACACCCGCGACACCATCATCAACAGCGGCGCCGCCAGCAGCCACCGCCAGCGCCGCCACCCGAACACCAGCGCCGCCGTCATCGTCAGCGCCGCGCAATTCGCCACGTGCGCCGACGGCATGCTGCGGGGCCGCCCCTCCGCGTAACTGACCATTGCCACGCCGCTGACCGTCACCCGCCTCACAGACTCCAAACACTGATACGGCCGCGGGCGCGCCACTGTTTTTTTAATGGGGTTCACTATCAGCGGATCGCCAATCACCACGCCCAACACCGCCAGCGCCACAAATATCCTCCCCTTAAATCCGCCCCAAATTAAAAACCACGCCGCCGCCGCCGCCAGCGCCCATTTCCAAAAACCGGCGCGGCCAACCAATAAAAATAAAAAATCAAAAATCGCGCCGACGCAATGTTCATTCACCAAGCGAAACACCCACACATCCCCCGCTGAGAGCCAGTCCATCATCTGTTCACCTTACGCCAGCGCCAGCCGCAAAGCAAGCCGGTCAACGCGCCGCCAAGGTGGGCGGAGTGGGCGATGATGTCGGCGGTTGAGGTGAGCATCAGCACGGCGCTGACCATGACCAACCCCCACACCGCCGTCAGCGCCTTGATGGGAAAGGGAATGAACATGAGGTACAGCGGTGCGCGCGGGGCAAACACCGCGAACGCGCCCACCACGCCGCACACCGCCCCGCTGGCGCCCATGACATCAACATTGAGCATTTCATCGCGGCCAAACACACCGGCGCGAATGAACGCCTCGGCAATGAAAAACAAACTGGCCGTCAACCCCGCGCCGAAATACAACGCGAGATAACGCGCAACGCCAATTTCATTTTCGACAAATTTGCCAAAAACGGCCAGGGTCATCATGTTAAATGTAATGTGCAGCACCCCCCAGCCGTAAAACGGCGCGTGCACCCACATCGCGGTCAACACTTCCCACCACGCCCCCGCCGCCAGTGAGCTGACCCGCAGCGGCATTTCCACATAAACCAGGCCGGGCCAAATGACGCTGACGATGACAATCAACACATTGACGCTGATGATGAGCTTGGTAACGAGGCCCAATTTCATGATGGATGGCTACACTCTCCCCCCGCCGCGTTTAATCTTCATCAACAGCAAATGCCATGTTTTGAGCAACGCGTCTTTCTTGGTGATATAACGCTCTTCCCTGCCGACCGGATGTTTAATCGCCGCCAGCACTGACGCGAGATTAAACCGCTCCGGCTCAATAATCGTATACGCCCGGCCCACCGCCTGATGATGATGCGCGTCACTGCCGGCGGTCATCGGCAGCCCGCGGGCCGCGGCGTAAGACCGGGCTTTTTGGTTGCAACTTTTCCACGTCGTCGCCGCGTTGAAAACCTCCAGCGCGTCAATGTCAGCGAGCGTGTCCAGCACCCGTTGGCGAATCCCCGACCGAAAATGGTCAAACGGATGCGCCGGCACGGCAAGCCCGCCCCGCTCGTGAATCAACTTGACCGCCTCAGCCGGAGCGATGCCCTTCAAATTCGGCAACCACACCCCAAGCGCGAGCAGGTGACCGTCAGCGGTGGAAATCTCCTGACCGGGAATAATGAGAAAATCATCCACCGGCTCGCCATCAGCGCGCAGCCAGCCCTTCTCGCGAAAATAATCGACACATTCGCATGTGTTATGGTCGGTGATGGCCAGTCCCCTCAACCCCAGCTCCTTCGCGCGCGCAATCATCTCCTCCGGCTCGGCGATGCCGTCGGCGGAAAAGCGCGAGTGGCAGTGCAAATCAACTTTCAAGCGCATGTCCTTAACTTAAAGCCAGGCGCCGCGGCCGGCAACTGTTTATATTTCACAGCCCCGATCCGCCCGCCTTGCCGTCGCGCAACTCAAGATACGTGCGGCTGGCCGCGAGGTCACGCCCCGGCTGCATGGTGGACATCATCATCTCCTTGATAGTGTAGGCGTTCCCCACTTGCATCACTCCGTTGATTTCAACACGCTTGGCCACGTGACCGTCAGCGCCGTAGGCGTCCGCGCGCAAAACGGCGAGGTATTGGCTGCTGACCCAAAACCGGATTTTGGCGTAATTGCTGACGGTCGGCGGCGTGCTTTCGTAACACCACGCCGGCAGCGTAAGAATGCTGTCGCCGCCGACGGGTTTAACCGTGCTCCAACGGCAAAAATCGAGACCGAGGTCCTCGTAAGTGATGTCAGAGCCGAGAATTTTGGCAAGCCGCTCCCTGCCCGCGACCATCACCCACTCACTGTCAGCGTCCTTGCGCCGCTGAATGACGCTGCCGTTGGGCAAAAAAATCACGCGGATTTGCAAGGCATCGTCCTTGAACTCAAAAACCATCTGCCGGTCTTTCGTCCGCATGATGACGGGATGATAACGATCCTTGCCCCTGGCCGGCGTGATGTGCAAAAAACCGTCGAGTTTGAAATCCTGCAACTTGCCCGCCTGCCACATGGCGTTTTGCAACAGTTGCGGCGCGGGAACGGGCTGCGCATTATCCGGCGCTGCCAGTGACCAATTAAGCGCCAGGCCGCTGATGATGAGAAAAGTAAAA
>JAITHY010000004.1 GCA_031279715.1 Verrucomicrobiales bacterium
ATCAGGAGGATCGATTTTCTTCCAATTTCGTTTCATAAGTTGTTAGTTGTCGCTTTTGCCAAGTTTTAATCCTCTGCGGACAAATATGTTATGAACCTTAGTCAAGTGAATACCCAGTATTTTTTATTTAACAAAATAAGAAACATGCGATCTTTTGTTCACACTTTGCGCCCTTGGCGACTTTGCTGTTCAATTTCCATTTTTAGAACCTCCCAGAGGAATTCCAAATGCGCGGTGATCAAAAAATCCGGGAGGGAAATGGATGCAACAGGAAATGATGTCACCTCCTGTTACACCCGAGGGAAATCCGGGAGGGAAATCAGGCTTGCGCGACCATTCCCCCGACGTAGTCTTGCGCCTTTTCCTTCACTGTTCACCGCATAAACGCCACCAAGAACATCCACTTATAACATCATCTAATTTGCGTAGCTGAAAGCTGCTGTCCTTTGCGAAACGACCAAACTACGAACGACAGCGCTTCACCGACGCCCCAATTGGGGCGTGTTGGTGAGCGTTCGTTCAAGGGCGCTTGGTCGTGCCTGCAAAGGAGCGTGAACTGACACGCTCCTCTTTTTTTTGCGGCACAACCAAGTCCCGAACGACTCCAGACACTGGCCAAGGCCCGCGCACAACGCACCTTTGCCATGTCTGAAGATTCCTGCGAGGCGGACGCTTCGCGCAACCGAACAACCCCCACCCCGGACAGCCGGGCGTCAGCGGACGGCCTGCGCCTCTACTCCATCGTCATCCCCGCGCGCGACGAGGAGGCGTGCGTCGCGGAAACGGCGCGCTCGATTTTCGCCGCGCTGACGGCGGCGGGCATCCCGCACCAGATCGTCGTGGTGGACGACGGAAGCCGCGACGCGACTTGGGCGGTTTTGCAGGCCCTCTGCGCGGAAATCCCCACGCTCAAACCCGTGCAAAACCCCGGCCCGCACGGCTTCGGACGCGCCATCGCCTGCGGGCTGGGTCACGCCGACGGCGACGCAGTGGCCATCATGATGGCCGACGCCAGCGACGCGCCGGCGGACGCCGTGATGTATTGGCGGAAACTCAACGGGGGCTTCGACTGCGTGTTCGGCAGCCGTTTCGTCAAGGGCGGGCGCGCGCCGGACTACCCGTGGCTGAAACTGCGCGTGAACCGGCTGGCCAATCTGTTCATCAAACTGCTGTTCGCCATCCGGCTGAACGACACCACCAACGCCTTCAAGGCCTACCGGCGCGAGGTCATCGAGGGCGTGAAACCGATTCTCTCGCCGCATTTCAACATCACTGTCGAACTGCCGCTGAAGGCCATCGTGCGCGGCTACTCGTGGACGGTCACGCCGATCGGCTGGCGGAACCGCAAGAGCGGCGAGTCGAAGCTGAAAATCAAGGAAATGGGCAGCCGCTACCTGTTCATCGTGCTCTATGTGTGGCTGGAAAAATATTTTTCGCGCGGCGATTATAAAAGAAAGGAGGGTCGCTGACGATGAGCCTCGACCGGATTCTCATCACCGGCGGCTGCGGCTTCGTTGGCTCGACCATCGCGCTGCATTTCCGGGAAAAGCTACCGCGTGCCCGCGTTGTCGCGCTGGACAACTTCCACCGGCACGGCAGCGAACTCAACGCGGAGCGGCTGCGTGAAAACGGCGTGGAGGTGCTGCGCGGCGGCGCGCGTTTGCGCGGGGACTTGGCGGCGTCGCCGGCGGCGGAACTGCTCGTCGAGTGCTCCGCCGAGCCGTCGGTGCCGGCCGGCTACGGCGGCGGCCCGGCGTGCAGCCTGTCGCTGCTGGAGGCGACGGCGCTGTGCCGGCAAACCACCGGCAACGAAATCCCCGTCGGCGTGGACGGCACGCCGCGCCCGATGGACATCCCGTGGCATGTCACCGACAACGGCAGGCTGTTTGCCCGCACCGGCTGGCGTCCGCGCCGCGACGCGGCGGCGACGCTGGCCGACACCCGCCAATGGATTCGCACCCACGAAGCGCGGCAGGCGGACAAGTTTTTCATATGAACAAACCGACATGGAAATGCGGGCCGCGCCTTGCGAGGCTGGTTGAATACTGCCGCGAGGCGTGGAAAGGGAACCGCCGCGACCTGGCGCGAACGCTGATTTTGGCGCTGCCGGTCCTGTATGGTTTTTTTGTGGTCGCGCGATTCGGGGTGAATGTTCCCGCGGGGGACGAGGCGAACAGCATGTGGTTTGTTGACTTGTTCATGCGGGACGGGGCGTGCGCGCGCACGTTTGGGGAGCTTTGGGAGCCGCATAATGAGCACCGCATGTTGCTGCCCAAACTGGTGTTTCTGGGACTGGCATGGCTTGCCCACTATGACATCAAGGCGGCCATGTTTCTTTCCATGACGGCGGCGGCGGGCGTGTATTTTGTGTGTTTGCGCCATCTATGGAAAGCAACGGCGCCGGAACCCGGCAGGATGCTGCTCGGGGTGGCTGTCGGCTTTTGCGTGTTCAACGTTGTCCAGGTCGAAAACATGCTCTGGGGATTTCAAGTGGCCTGGTTCATGTTGTTGTTTTTTGCGGTGGCGGCTTTCCATTGGTTCGCCAAATGGGCGGAGGGCGGGCGGCGGCGCGACATGATGCTTTGCCTGCTTTGCGGGCTGGCCTCCGGGCTGTCCAGCTTCCACGGGCTGCTGGTGCTGCCAACGATACTGGGGGCGATGGTATTGCGGGGACGCCAGGGCGGGCGGATTCCTTGGAAACCCATGCTGGCGACCGCCGGTGTGCTCGCTTGTTTCTCGGCGGTTTATTTGCAGGGATGGCGCAAGGCGGCCCAGCATCCCGACTTGTTCGGCAACACTCCGGAAAATATCGTCACTTTCTTTCTTTGTTTGTTTGGAGCGCCGTTTCAAATCATGTTCCCGTTTCAATACGCGCGGATTTTTATATATCAGCAAATAGTCTCCGGCAGCCAGGGAATCGTGATGTGCATCGGCGCGCTGGTGTTTCTTGGGAGCCTGGCGGCGACGGC
>JAITHY010000073.1 GCA_031279715.1 Verrucomicrobiales bacterium
CAACACCAGGCGGCGGCGTTCTTTCAGCACAACGTCAGCGGCACGGGTAAGCAAATTATACGGCGCGCTGCCGGCGACCGCTGACAGAGTCCGCATTGAGCATGGAGCAATAATCATGCCGTCAGTCTTAAACGAACCGCTGGCGATGGACGCGCCAAAATTGTCATCCTGATGCACCACGGCGGCAAATTTTTCCACCTCCGTCACCGTCAGCCCCGTTTCCGGCAGTGTCAGCTTCGCGCCCTGGGAAATCACCAGATGCGTTTCCACACCCAGCCGTTGTAATTGCATCAACAGCCGGACACCATAAATGCCACCCGAAGCGCCGCTAATGCCCACGATGATGCTCATTGCCCCAGCATACATAAATCTATTGCTCCCGTCCATGATTACCCTACCATGACTTTGCACATGAATATTCCCTATTTCAGTTTGTCCGAACAAAACAATTCTCTGCGCGCCGAACTCAATGCCGCCATCAACAGCGTCCTTGACAGCGGCGCGTTTTGCCTCGGCCCCGAAGTGGATGCCTTTGAAAAAGAATTCGCCGCGTGGAACGGTAGCAGGCATGTCCTCGCCGTCAACAGCGGCACCTCCGCGCTGCACCTCGCCGCGCTGCTGCTGAACATCAAGCCCGGCGATGAAGTCATCACCACCCCCTTCACGTTCGCCGCGACCAGTTGGGCCATTTCCTATGTCGGCGCAAAACCGGTTTACGCGGACATTGATCCCGTCACTTACAACCTCGACCCCGCGAAAATCAAAGCCGCCATCACGCCAAAGACCAAAGCCATCCTCCCTGTTCATCTCTACGGACATCCGTGCGACATTGAGGGGATTTTAAAAATCGCCGCTGAGCATGACCTGGGTATCATTGAAGACGCCGCGCAAGCCCACGGGGCCACCGTCAGCGGAAAAAAAGTCGGCAACTTCGCGCCCCTCACCGCGTTTAGTTTTTACCCGACTAAAAACCTGGGCGCTGTCGGTGAAGGCGGCGCGCTTGTCACCGGCAGCGACGATCTGGCCAGGCGCGCCCGCGCGTTGCGCAACCATGGTTGTTACGAGCGCTACCGCCATGACGAAGTCGGTTACAACTACCGCATGGAAGGCTTGCAAGGCGCGGCGCTGAGAGTGAAGTTAAAATACCTCGACGAATTCAACCGCAAGCGCCGCGCCCTCGCTTTCCGTTACACGGAAAAGTTACAAGGCTTGCCGCTGACGCTGCCGGTGGAATTGCCGAACAACCGCGCCGCGTGGCACCTCTATGTCATCCGCGCCGCTGACCGTGACGCTTTGTCCAGACACCTCGCTGACCGTGGCATCGGCAGCGCCGTCCATTACCCCATCCCGCTGCACTTGCAAAAAGCTTATGCCCATTTGGGACACCAACCGGGAGATTTCCCCGTCGCCGAACAAATCGCGCGCGAAGTATTGGCGCTGCCATTCTACCCCGAAATGCCGCTGGAACACGTTGACATCGTCAGCGCCGCCATCCGTAAATTTGTCACATTCTCGCGCTGACTGTGACCGGAAAAATTCCATCCGCCATCAGTCAGCAAAGCAAGATTACCAACAACTGTCCGAAAAAAATGCGCAATATCATCGTCAGCGGGTACACGGTCGAGTAGGCAATGGAAGGCGCGTCCGATCCGGTAAAACTGTTGGCGAAAGCCAACGCCGGCGGATCAGTCATGCTGCCGGACAGCAAACCGCAGACCCGCATGTAATTCAACCGGTACCAGCATTTGGCCACGAACCCAACCACCAGCAGCGGGACAATGGTAATCAACGCGGCCAGCAGCATCCAGTACAGTCCGTCGCCGTTGACGATGGTGGCGACGAAGCCCTCGCCGGCTTTCAGACCGACGCAGCACAGGAACAGAACGATGCCGATTTCGCGCAGCATGAAATTGGCACTCAGCGGCATGTGCCATATCAGCGACCCGAAACTACCCAAACGCGACAGTAAAATGGCGATGATAAGCGGGCCTCCCGCCAATCCCAATCTGAACGGCGCCGGCAGCGAGGGAAAATAAATCGGGAAAGTCCCGATGATGATGCCCAGAGCGATGCCGACAAAGATGGGGATAATCTGGGGATGGTTCAGTTGCTTGGCGGAGTTGCCTATTTCCCCGGCCACTTGGTTCAAGTCCGCTTCCTTGCCAACGGCAATGATGGTGTCGCCGAGCTGGACTCTGGGATTGAGCGCGGAGGAAAATTCCACTTCCGCGCGGGAGATGCGCGTGATGGCGACATTGTGGCGTTCCTCAAAGTTTAGCTCCTGAACACGCTTGCCAACTACGCTGCATTTGGTGATTACCATGCGGCGGGTCATAACGGGACCGGCGATGGTCATCAAGTCCCGCGCGCTTTGCCTGCCGACAATGGCCTCAAATTCGTTGAGATCGCTTTCCGTTCCGACGACGTGCAGGACATCACCAGCGTGCAAGTTGAGGTCTGGGCGGGCGGTCATCACTTCGCCGTTTCGTAAAATTCTGGAAACAACAACATGCAATTGCCTGGCGCCTGGAATTTTGTTGATGGGCAGGGAGAGAAGGTTGGAGTTGGTTACTTCGATGTTGCGCTTGAGGAGCTTGGGCTTGTCAAAAGCCTGCTCTTTAATGAACAAGGCTTGTTCCCGGTCAATGTTGATTTTGCAGAATTTTTTGACCAGCCCCATGGCAATAATAATGCCAATCACACCGAATGGATAGGCCACCGCGTAGCCTTGGCCTGGGAGCTTCATCATATCGGGGGAAATACCGGGCACACCTCGCAACGCTTCCAATGACGCGCCGAGGGATGGCGTGTTGGTGGTCGCGCCGGAGAACAATCCGGCGACCACCGCGGGACTCAAACCCGCAAAATAATGACAGGCAACCGCAATCAGCGCGCCCATGGTAACTATGGCCACGGCGAACAGGTTGAGCGTCAGCCCTTGGTTCCGCAGGGAGGAAAAAATACCCGGCCCCACTTGCATGCCAATCGTATAAACAAACAAAATCAGCCCTAACTCGCGTCCGAACTCCATGATATGCGGATCTATCGTAACACCGAAATGAGCAAACAACACCCCGGAGAAAAGCACCCCGGCAATGCCCAGCGACAGCCAGCGAAATTTAAAACTCCCCAGCGCCAGCCCCAGCGCGGAAACCAGGCTCAATACAAAAATAGCATGCGCCACCGAATTTGAAGTAAACAAATCAATCATCCATTTCATAACACCACATCCCCGGCGGACGCCACACCGCTGTTCATTCTTTGGGAAATCCCCACCGCACCCGCGGGTATGCAAAGCCCGCGATTTTCGGCACAGGAATCAAGGCGGGCGTGAATACACCCGTCTTTTCCCCATCCTGCCGTTGGCGCGGCAGCCGCCCGTGTTTACCGAACACAGGACTTGATGAGCGTGGCGCAAGCAGGTCTTCTGACTTCGAGTTCACTCTAATGACCCCGCCTTACCATTGGGCAAGCCAACAGTGGCATCATGAGGTGTTCGTCACTCGTTACAGCGGCGCTACCGCGCGGGATTCACACCCGCTTCCCTATTCTCCACCAACCGTGATTGGCGGCACTTGTCCACTCACCGCGAGGCACTCGCCCCGCGACAATCAAGGAAGACGTTAGCGTTTCACATTTCATTGTCAAAAAAATTTTAAAATGGAAAGAGCGAAAATATAATTGCTCATCATCAGCGGCGCGCTATCGGGGATGTTGGGGTTCAAATTAAGAACGGGCTGGAGGTGGTTCTTTCCTCCCGTGTGCTGAACTCGCGTTGCAATTCGGCGACATCTTGTATACTGTAAAAAGTTGTGCCATCGGCCAGCACGATTCGTGTTTTGATGTCACCGGATTGAAACTTGCTCAGGTAGGCGATGTGATCAACATTGACGTAGGAGTACTGCAACTCGTGATTGTCAGTGCCGTAAAGTTGATGAACTATTCCCAATAATTTCATGCCCGCTGACAATGCCGGAATCAAGCCTGCGCGTCGAGCAATTTCAACAACCCGCGCTCATCCACCACCGCCCAGAGAGTGGCGATTTTATCATCCCTGAAAGTGAATAATACCGCCCCCTCCCATGACACCAGTTTTCCCGTCGGCGGATGCCCGAAAAACATCCCGCTGTGAAACCCATGGTAATGCATCCGCGCAAACGCCTTGTCATCCTCAGCGACCAAGTCAATCACCTCCGCCACGTAATCACTCAACGCCGCGTGCATCCGATCCACATACGACTCAAAAGCCTCGTGCCCGGTGCATAAGTGCCCCAGTGCGCCGCAAAAGGAAAAATCATGGCGCAGCAGTCCGGGAACTTTGGTTTTGTCCTTCAAATTCCAGATATCCTGATAATAGGATTTAACCGCCTGATGAATCGCTTGCGTTTTCATAACCCCGATCCAGTTTTTTCGCAGTATAATCGTTTTTGCCAAAATGTCGAGCATAACTCTTCGCTGATTTTTCGCTTTGCATCACAAAATTTATCCTTATTATTCTTATTTGAGATATTTATGAGTAATTCCGACCCTCAAATTCAACGCCTGGTTGAAATTGTTTTGTTCAAATACCGTCACTTGATGACGCACATCCTCAAGCAAACCCTCAAGGAAATTTCCACGACGCAATTTATCCTGCTGGAATTTTTGTCCAAAAGCGCGGAGTTAAACATGGGGCAAATCGCCAAACACATGGGCCACAGAACGCCCGCCACGACCGGACTAATTGACCGGCTGCTTGCCATCGGCATGGTGGAACGCACGACAATACCGGAAGACCGCCGCCAGATTTTAATCAAAATCACTCCCAAAGGCCTTGCTTTGGTCAATCTGGCCAAACAGGAAATTGTTGATTCCATGCACGAGCTTGGAGAACAATTATCACCCGAAGACCGGCAAGCGTGGTTCAGAATCAACGAGACAATTTACAAGCGGCTCAATTCCTGACCATCAGCGTGTTAATCGCATCGGCACACTAAATTCCTGTCCCCGAACACATTGTCCACCCGCGCCACCGGAGGCCAGTATTTGCACTCGCGCAAATACGGCAGCGGATATGCGGCAATCTCACGGGCGTAGGGACGCTTCCAGTTGTCCGCTGACACTGACCCGGCGGGATGCGGCGCGTTCTTCAGCGGATTATTCGCCTTGTCCAAAACGCCGCGCTCAATCCCGGCAATCTCCTCACGAATCGCAATCAGCGCATCACAAAAACGGTCAAGCTCCTCCTTCGATTCACTCTCCGTCGGCTCCACCATCAGCGTCCCCGGAATCGGCCATGACATCGTCGGCGCGTGAAAACCATAATCAATCAACCGCTTTGCCACGTCCTCCACATCCACACCGCTTGTCATCTTCAGCGGTCGCAAATCCAAAATACACTCATGCGCCACATACCCCTCGCCCTTGAACAACACCGGATAATGCCC
>JAITHY010000086.1 GCA_031279715.1 Verrucomicrobiales bacterium
CGTGGCTGGAACTGGACGGCAGGCCGACGTACCACGTGAGCAAATTCCACACAATCGCGCCAATCAGCGCGGCGGCGATGGTGCTGAGGGTGACGGCGCCGGTGTCCACGATGCCGCTGCCGATGGTCTTGGCAACGGCCACGCCGATGAGCGCGCCGAACAGGTTGCACGCGGCGGCGAGTACAATGGCGGCGCGTGGCGAGAGGGCGCGGGTGGAGACCACCGTGGCGATGGAGTTGGCGGTGTCATGGAAGCCGTTGATGTATTCAAACACCAGGGCGGCGAGGATAACGAAAAGAACGAAAGTCATGGCGGGTATTGAGCAGAGTTCATAACTCAAACCGCCTGACAGCGTCAGCGAGTGGCGCTTTTTGTCCGGCGGCCTGGCGTTTTGAGTTGCGCATGTTGGATTCCTTTAAGAGTATTTCAATACGATATAATTCACAATATTTCCCGTTGTGCGGCAGCGGTCGATGATTTTCTCCAGCGTCTCGTGAAGTTGGCGGCGGATGATGACTGTCAGCGGGTCGTGCCTGCCGCTGTACAAGTCCTTGAGCAGTTCCAGCATCAGCTTGTCACCCTCGCCCTCGATGGATTGCAAGTGCTCGTTCATGTCGCGCACTTCCTCAATGTCAGCGTGGCGGCGCAGCTTGTCCACCATCTTGCGCAGGGTTTGCGTGGCGTCGTCGAATAACAGCGCCTGTTTGAGAAAGTCCTCCATCTGCACATGGTTGGGGGACAACAGCAGCCGTTCGCAAAAACGCTCCACCGTCTTGGGGATTTTGTACAACGCCAGTGTCAGCGACTCAATGTCCTCGCGCTCAATCGGCGTGCTGAAGCTGGTGACGAGCAGCGTGGAAATTTCGTCGCGGATGCGCTTTTGTTTTCGCCGGTGGTCGGCGAACTTGTCCAGCCGCTGCTCCGCCGCCGGGGTTTTGATGAGGTTGACCAATTCCAAGGCGCTGTTGTGGCACTCCTCGGACGCCGCGCTGAGCAGGTCGTAAAACTTGTCGCTGTTACTGAACCAACGTTGAAGGGAAAACATAGCGGGAAATTGTTGCATGAATGTCACGTGGCGGACAAATAAAAAAACGCGGCATGAAGGGAACTCTTCGGCTTGCCAAGGTGTCGCGCCTGTGCTGCAATAACGGCGGCCAGACCCCATAGCTCAAACGGATAGAGCAGCGGTTTCCTAAACCGTCGATTCCAGTTCGATTCTGGATGGGGTCGCCAGCCAACAATAACGCTTTTCATCAGCCGGTTATCTGCTAACGTGCGCGGGAGCTTTGGAAAGAAACCAGATGAAACAACTCTCTTACCAGCAACCGGATTTTGCCGAGCGTATCAAGGATTTAAATGTCACGGCGGAGACGCCGCGGGAAATCGTCCAGCAGGTGCGGCAGATTATCAACCAGATCAAAACCGGCGGTGACATGGCGCTGGTGGAAATTAACAATCGCTTTTCACCGGAGCCGGTTACGCGCGCGGAGTTGGAGTTGAAACACAAGCCGAAGGCGCCGGCGCGCCCGGTCAGGGAGGCGCTGACGCTGGCGCGCCGGAACATTGAAAAGTTTTACCGGGCGCGGCTTCCCAAGTCGTCGTCCAGCAAAAACAACGAGGGGGCCGCGGTTGGCGAGATTTATCAGCCGCTGCGCCGCGTGGGGATTTACGTTCCGGGCGGTACCGCGCCGCTGGTGTCCTCGGCGTTGATGACGGTGACGCTGGCGAAGACGGCGGGTGTGCCGGAGATTGTCGTCTGCACGCCGGGGCCGGTGAATCCGACATTATATTACGCCATCCGGATGGCGGGCGCGACGGAGGTTTACCAAATCGGCGGCGCGCAGGCCATCGCGGCCCTGGCGCACGGCACGTCGAGCATCCGTGCGGTGAACAAAATTTACGGGCCGGGCAACGTTTACGTGGTGGAGGCGAAACGGCAGGTGTTTGGCCGGGTGGGAATTGATTTGATTCCGGGGCCGAGCGAGGTGGCGGTGCTCGCTGACGATGAGGCCCGGCCGGCGTTCGTCGCGGCGGACATGCTGGCGCAGGCGGAGCACGGACCGCGCAGCCGGATTTTTTTGGTCAGCGTCAGCGGGCGGTTGATTGAGCGGGTGAAAGCGGAGTTGGAACGACAGATGCAGATGTTGGACCGCGTGCAATATTTGCGCGAGACGCTGAATCTGGGCTGCTGGTTTATTTTGGTGAAAGACCTCAGGCAGGGCGTCGCGGTGATTGAGCAAATCGCGCCGGAACATTTGTCGCTGGTGTGCAAGGGCGCGAAAAAACTGGCCGCTGAGATTCACCATTGCGGCGGGATTTTTGTTGGCGACTATTCGCCTGTGGCGGCGGGCGACTATGCGGCGGGGCCGAGCCATGTGTACCCGACCGGCGGTTCGGCGGTGATGTTCAGCGGGCTGACAATTGACCAGTTTTTCCGCAAGACGAGTTTTATTCACTACGAAAAAGCCGCGCTGCAAAAGGGCGCGAAGACCATAGAGACGCTGGCGCTGAGCGAGGGATTAACGGCGCACCAGCGGTCGGTGGCGATACGATTTGGAAAATGAACATGAGAACCAGCAACATCAAACGCGAGACGAAGGAGACGAAAATCCGCCTGAAATTGAACCTTGACGGGCAGGGGAAGGCCGGCATCAGCACAGGCATCGGTTTTTTTGACCATATGCTGACACTGTTCAGCAAGCA